>DDEJ01000027.1:38285-40043 GCA_002336405.1 Rhodobacteraceae bacterium UBA1957 | reverse complement strand
ATATAACAAAAAATGGTATGGCAAAGTACAGATAGCGGTGGGTTGGTTTTTCCAAATCATAACGGGCTTTTAATCGCGCTATTGTAGTCTTGGAAGACAATTTACTCTTTATCGCCACAGCTGCCATAACAACACCAAACAACAGGCTTATGATCAATGCTATGATACGCAGGTGACTGGCAAACGTATCAATCCAAAGCATCAGCGTCATCGATATAAAAAACCACAACCCCATATAGAAAGCGAACATTCAAAAAGGGCGGCTTCGTGGGCTTGGGTGCTGCCACAGGGCGATAGAGCATCCATCGAGAACGTCTTCCATTAACAACACGGTTGCGGGTAGAAAACAAATTCTTATGGCCGCGTCACTTGGCATTCGGGTACTGTCCCAGTCTGCGCCAAACATCAGGCATAGATATCCGAAGCCCGCCGCAAAAGCCGCGCTTATGAGTATAAAATGCTCCGGATATCTGTTTCGAAAATTCTGGAGCATTATATCGGTTTCTCTAAGGTATTCTGATCCGCGCCGCATGGGTTTGGGGGTAAAAGCGCGGGGGGTGCTGCGGGGTAGCAAGCTTAAAATTAATTTTTAAAACTGCATTTCTTAGGTCTGTAACAACTTTTGCGCGATTTTAAAAGAGTGTGTGGGTGCGGGTTTATCAAAGGCAAAAGTACGCTAGTATTGGATTTCAGGGACAGGTCCAAATAGTGGATTGTATTATCCATGTGTTTTATGCATGATTTAACCCATATTGATGAATATCCGAATACACTAAGCAGGACTGTCATGAACCAAAGACAATTGGAAGCTTTCCGCGCCACCATGCGCTCGGGGTCGATCACGGCAGCGGCGAAACTGATGCACATCTCGCAGCCCAGCGTCAGCCGGTTAATATCTGATCTTGAACGCTCGGTCGGGTTTGCGCTGTTTGTGCGCGCCGGGCGCGGTCTGGTGACCACGGTCGAAGCGCGGCGGTTTTATCAGGGTGTCGAGGGCATGTTTATCGGTGTCGACAAACTGGAAGCGCTGGCCGACACGATCAGATCAACCTCAAGCGGCACAATTTCGGTCGGGGTAATCCCGTCATTGTCGACCATCGAGATGCCCAGCGCGGTGGCGCAGATTTACCGTGCCTATGATGATGTGCGCATCATGGTGTACGTGCGCAATACGCCGGCGATTATTGATGCGGTACAGATGCAACAGCTTGATATCGGGATTGTCGGGCGTCAGCCGCCCTATGACGGGGTTGAAACCTTGTATCAAACCACGCTGCCTTATGTCTGTCTGGTGCCCGAAGGCCATGCGCTGGATGGTGGTGACGGGGCGATTGACCTTGAAGATATCAGCGCCAAAGAACAGTTTATCACTTTTGGCGAAACTGTCCCGGACGGGATGCTGGAAATGGAGCCGGCACTGGCCGATAAATTGCGCCAGCGGTCACGGCTTTCGGCAGCGAATATGCCGGTTGCGGCGGCATTGGTGCGCGAAACCGGTGCCTTGGCGGTGGTAGATTTCATTTCGGCGGGTATGGCTTGTGGTATGGGGGGTGTGGTGTCGCGCCCGATTGTGCAGCGATTGAAATATCATATCGCGATTGTGACACGGGGTCAGGACAGCCTGTCCATGGAGGCGCGGGCGCTAACGGATGTGCTGATCGATCGGTTTGAGCGTTTGGAAAAATCGCATTAAGCGTTTATGAAAGACATAATGCACGCTTAGGTATAAAATAGTGGGCGTTTGTGCCATAAGTCCTG
>DDEJ01000027.1:35648-37858 GCA_002336405.1 Rhodobacteraceae bacterium UBA1957 | reverse complement strand
GTATTTGCCAGAGTATCGGGTTGTCTTACGCGGCCTTTTTGCTTGGGGTTGCCACTCCGGGGCCAAATGTGCTGGCCTTGATCGGTACGTCAACGAGCGTTGGGCGCACAGTGGGAATGGCTTTGGCCATTGGCATTGCAATGGGTAGTTTAACGTGGGGATTGTTGACGGCGCTTGGGGTGTCGGCACTATTGCTAAGCTATGTTTATGCATTGACGATCATCAAAATTATTGGCGGGATATATTTGCTTTGGCTGGCATATAATGCGTTTAAATCTGCGGCGGTGCGATCTAATCTTACGCTCAAAACCCTTGCAGGCGACAGGCGAACGCCCTTTGGATATGCGATCGGGGATATACAGTGCAAATGACCAACCCCAAACCCGCCTTGGCGTGGGTGGCAATTATAGCGCTTGGCTCACCCTTCGAGGTCCCACTCTGGGGGGGTTGGTCATTGTTTTAGGCTGTTTTGGTCTGTCTATCGCGGTGCATCTGACATATGCGCTGGTGGTTTTGACACCCGTTATGTCGAGCCTCAATTTGCGAGCTCGGCGCGATATTCAGGCGACTTTGGGGGCGTTTTTCACCTTTGCGGGCCTTAAGCTTTTGTTCTCAAGGCCCTAAGAGTCGGTGTTATGCAAATGGCAGGTCGCTAATTACGCCGGCGTGACGGCCACCTTCATGATATTGCACCTCAACCGGGGTGCCGATATCCCAATGCGCGCGGTCAATCAACGACAGGCCGATATTGCGCTGCAGGCGTGGCGACCAGATACCCGAGGTGATCTGCCCGACCTGATGATCGCCGACCATCACTGGCCAGGGAATTGAACAGGTGGGACAGGCCGGACCGTCAAACATCACGCCGCGTATCTCGCGGGTCACGCCGTCACCGGCGAGTTTTTGCAGGGCCGCGCGGCCAATAAAGTCAATGGACCCATCAAGCTTGCAAAACTTGCTCATGCCAAACTCCAGCGGATTGGTCTCGCGGGTCATCTCATTGCCGTATGAAAACAGCCCGCCCTCAATTCGTTCAATCAGATTGGGGCAGCCCGCGGTAATATTGCGGCTTTCACCGGCTTGCCAGACCGCATCCCACAGTCCGGGGCCAAACCCGGCGCCATTGAGATAAATCTCAAACCCGCCCTGACGGGAATAGCCCGAGCGCGCAATCAGTTGCGGCGTGCCCTGAAAGTCGAACCAGCCGTATTTGAAAAACCCAACATCGCGGATGCCGTCGCCAAACAACTCTACCAACAGGTCCTCTGCTTTTGGTCCCTGCACCGCTAGCGGTGACACGTCAGGTTCGCAGATCGCCACATCCAGCCGGGCGCCAATTGCCAGCCCTTTGGCATACAGCAGCACGTCACTATCGGCGATCGATAGCCAGAATTTGTCATCACGCAGTTTCAACAGCACCGGATCATTGATAAACCCACCGTTGGTATCGGTGATGGGCACATACAAACAATCGCCTGGTTTGGCCTTGGCAATGGCACGGGGTGTCATCCATTGCACCAGCTGTTCGGCGTCTGGCCCTTCAATTTCAACCTGCCTTTGACACGAGACGTCCCACACCTGAACATGATCGCGCAGATGCCAGTAATCATCTTCAACGCTGGGCTGAAAGGCTTTGGGCAGAAGCATGTGATTAACCACTGAAAAGCCCCGAACACCTGCCGCTTCCACCCGGTCCGTATACGGGGTGCGCCTAATACGGCGCGACATATTAAGACCGTCAGCCATTTACTCTCCTGACCACCAAATTGAATATGAATTCGGTGAAAGAATCACCGGTATATGATAGCGTGCCGCAGCGTCGGTCATGACAAACCGCACCACGACCTCGTCCATTATCTGCGCGCCGCTGCGTGCGATATCTCTGGCCTGCCAATAGGCACCGGTTGCAAACACCAGCTCATATTTGGCCGCCGGATCGATCACATTTCCGGCGATGTCCTGCACCAGACGACCGCCGTCGTCCATGGCGGTGTCAAACAGCATCTCGCCGCTGCTCAGATTACGCAGGCTGACGGCAATGCCGCCCGCATGTGTGCCGTCAACGCCGTTCAACGTATGAGAGGAGACAACCGCCATTATTCGATCGACGCTTTATCGCGCTTGTCGGACGTGGCGGCAACAATTGGGCTGATGACCCCACGGCATTTGACATTGACGCAGGCGGTTTTGCCGCTGGCCATTGCGCGGCG
>DDEJ01000027.1:0-35235 GCA_002336405.1 Rhodobacteraceae bacterium UBA1957 | reverse complement strand
TCGCGAAAATCAGTGGCGAAATGCTGACCGTTGGAAAACAGCCGCTCTTGTTGCTGGCTGATACAGTCCAACCCGCCGTTGTTATCGATCACCACCACGATGGGCAGGTTTTCCTGAAACGCCGCCTCGATCGAAAGCCCCCCTGATAGAAAGGCACCGTCGCCGCTGATCACCACCACCGATTTATCGGGGTGGGTGGCTTTGGCCGAAATGCCAAACGATACCCCGACACCCAGCAGCGAGTAATTGCCTGGATGCATGATGCCACCCAGTTTTTGACCGTTCCAGCCCGCCATATTAACGGCGATTTCCGACCAGAAATGCGTATTGCCGCCGTCAAAGATCAACCAGTCCTCTTCGCCCAGTTCTGCCTGTACATCCAGTGACAGTTGCAGTGGGTGCATTTTACGACCGGCGGCGGCGTCAGCTGCGGATTCTCCGGCAATATGATCTGACCAATGTTTGACCCAGTCGCCGCGCCGCTGGCGCTGCAGGTCGAACCACGCGTCCCATGTTTTGCCTATATCAAGTAGGGCTGTCAGAAACGCCCCAGGGTCTGATAACAGAACCTCGTCGGCGGCGCGGTTATAATCAAGCTCTTCATGGCTGCCATTGACACAAACCAGTGTGGTGTCTTCGCCAAAGAACGGTGGATTGCCAAAATTCATCTGATTGTCGAGGCGACCACCGATCATTAAAACGACATCGGCCTGTTGAATCGCCTCTTTAGACGGATGGTACTGGTGAAAATCTGCCAGCCCCATATAGGCCTCACATTCTTCGCCGAGTAGTTTTTGGTGGTAGGGCACGTTAAAAATCGGCAGGCGCAGGTTTTTGCCTGCGGTCTCAAGCGCTTTTTCTGCCCCCGACCACCAGACGCCGTGACCGCCAATAATTAGTGGTCTTTCGGCGTCTTGCAACAGGCCCATGACCCGCGCCAGTGCGGTGGGATCAGGCCACGCGCGCGGGATGGGGCGAGGGCCACGGATAAAGGGGCGCTCATCAAGGCCGGCATCTTCATCATAGGACGAAAACATCAAATCGACTGGCAGGCTGATGTGCACCGGACCGGGATAGCCGGTGGTGGCCGCCGTCCATGCGCGATCAACAAATTCGCTGATCCGTTCTCCGTCGGTGATCTGAACCGAATATTTAACCAGTGGTGCGGCAATCGCCACATCGTCGATCTCTTTAAATCCGCCTGAGCCCTGCCGTTTGAGCGTCGACGAGCCGGTGACAAAAATCACTGGCGCCCGTTCACCGCCCGCCTCAAGCATTGCCGGCACCGCATTCGCAAACCCTTCGGGGCCCACCAGACAGACGGAAGGTTTGCGGGTAATCCGTGTGTGGCCGTCGGCCAGATGGCCAGCGATCTGTTCGTGGGGACAGTTGATCACCGGCATCTGGCAGTTCATGAAACCTTCAAGCGCCGGGTTGCAGAACCCACCGGCAAGGGTGAAGACGTGATCAACACCTTTTTCTTTGAGTGCGCGGGCGAGGAGTTCGCCGCCGCGCAGCCGAGTTTTCTGTGTCATCTATGACCTCCGGTCTGGTGATGTTCCGTCCGTATTTCCGCAATATTTTCTGTGGCAAGTACGGGCGATGATGGTGTTTCTCCATAGAGGCACTGCTGGGTGATATCGGTCACAGAGCAGGTGCCAATCTGTGCCATGGCAGTGCTGATCTCCAGGGTCACCTCATCGAGATACGCACCCAAACCCGGCCCACCTGCGGCACCAAGGGCGAACATAACCGGCCGCCCCAGCATGACAAAATCTGCCCCGAGCGCCAAGGCTTTGACGATATCTTCGCCATGGCGCACGCCGCTGTCAAAGATTACCGGATAGTCTGGACCAACCGCCGCCCGGATCGGGGGCAGCAAGGCCACTGACGGTGGCGCGCTGTCCAATTGGCGGCCACCATGGTTCGAAATCCAAATGGCATCGGCGCCAGCCGCTTGAATATGTTTGGCATCCTCGGTTGAGGTGACGCCTTTGATAATAAGGTCTCCGGGCCAGACCCGCCGCAGTTGGTCTAGAAAAGCCCAATCAGCACCCGCCCGACTACTGTTGCGGTCAAATCCTCCACTGCTGGGATGTTTGTAATTGGCGGTTTCGGGTATGCCATGCCACAGCATCGACAGCGACCACCTCGGATGCAATGCGAAATCAATAAACTGTTTTGGCCCGATGCGAAACGGCACTTCAAAGCCGTTTTTGTGATCTCGTACGCGGCGCGATACCTGAGGCACATCGACGGTCAGGATCAGTTTTTGATAACCGGCCTGTTTGGCGCGCTCGACAAAGCTCATCGTCTGCTTGGTGCTGCCGCTGGCATAAAGCTGAAACCACGCGTTATCTCCGGCCAATTGCCGCATATTCTCAAGGGGTATCGAGGCGGCAGTCGAAAGGCCAAGCGGAATGTTTCTGGCGGTACATTGGCCAGCCATAATCAGGTCAGCTCCGGGGTAGGTCAACCCACACATGCCCATTGGAGCAATCCCAAAAGGCGCGTCAAACCTCTGTCCCAAAAGATGGGTTTCGAGGCTCCGATCGGTGACATTGCGCAGGACACGAGGTTGCAGGTTGACCGCATCAAAACCGGCACGATTGCGCGCAGGCGCAGTTTCCCGGCCTGCGGCACCGTCGATAAAATCATAAATCATCCGGGGCAGACGGCGCTTTGCCGCCTGTCTGGCATCGTCATAACTGACAATTTTCGCCCCAAGGGCTAGGCGATTCTTACCTGTGTTTTCGTGCGCCGGCATTGTGACTTTCCTAGATATTGAGCAGACCATAGAGTGGTTTAACCCAATAGAGCAATTCGCTTTTTTTCGGCAATCTATAGGTGTGCGCTATGGTTCCGGCTGTGGGGTCCGTCGCGAATAAACCGATGTCTAGCCCATGATGCCCAGACTTAAAATACCCAGAAATGTCAATGACACGCAGATCCAGTGGGCGCGAGTCATTGGCTCTTTAAGAAACGCCCAAGCCAGAATAATCGTCACCATCCCAAAAATTGATGAGGTGACAGTGGCATATTCACTGTGTGGCCATAACCCGGCAAGGCTCACACAGCCGAGCGCCAGCGTGTCCAACCCACCCATGCCAATCAACAGTGGCAGCTGTGCCTTGGTGGGTTTAACCTGTTGGTGCCCAACAAAACCCATGGTGAGAACGGTGCTAAAGGCGACGGTTCTGGTGATAAGCATGCTTAATGCTTCGTCACCTGCTGCCACGGCAGATTGACCAAATCCAAAAGTTGCGGCAAACGCAGCGGCTGATGTCGTTGCCCAGATTACAGCTTTGTTTTGGTCTGGGCCTTTTTGACTATTATCTGAAAGGATGGCGACCCCGGATACGCCTATCAGGATGGTGAGCACCGCGATCCATTGCGTCACCGACACAGCTGTGCCTGTGGCAGCGCTCCAACCAACCGACAGGATTGGATAGGCACAAATGATGGGTGCGACCAGACGGACTGGTCCGATGCTAAAGGCAATATAAAGTGCAACCGCGGCCACTGCGAAACAGAGCCCTGAGGCGATGCTGAGCTGATAATACAGCGCCGACATCCCCGTTGGAGTGCTGGTCACCACAGCCACACAAGTCAAGATCACAATGCCACTGGCCAAAACTGTCAGAAGACTGGCAAAAATGCCAGAGGACTGGCTGACGCTGCGGACACAAAAATCATGCAAGCCCCAAGCAAGGGCCGCGCAAATCCCAAGACATAAAGTAATCATCGTGTTGGCAATGGCCCCTGTATTGTGTTGCTGCCAGACAAACACCAATGCCCATGGTAGCCTACACAATTCTATGGTTTTTGGAGGCTTTTTGCCAGCCAAAAGAGCACCCTTGGTTGTCAGGCGCTCTTGGATAGATCATAGTCTGCACGAGTGCAGAGGCCGACTGGTAACGTGGTTTCAGATATCGAGGGTGTTGTCTCTTTCCCAGTGGGAGAAATGTGACATAAAAGAGTCCCATTCTTGATGTTTCATCTTGAGATAGGCATCTGAAAATTCTTGCCCCATCGCGGCTTTCAGACTTTTGTCTTTATCGTACTCACGCAGACCGTCCAGCATATTGAGCGGAAGTTTCGGGGCGCCGCGCACCTTGTGGCCCTCGGCGTACATGTCGATATCCCACCGCTTGCCGGGGTCGGCTTGGGTTTGCACCCCGTCCAGACCGGCGGCGATAATCACGGCTTGTAACAAATAGGGGTTTACCGCCCCGTCAGGCAGGCGCAATTCAAACCGGCCCGGGCCGGGCACGCGGACCATATGGGTGCGGTTATTACCGGTCCAAGTGACCGTATTGGGCGCCCATGTGGCCCCGGACATGGTGCGTGGTGCGTTAATGCGTTTATAGCTGTTGACCGTCGGGTTGGTGATCGCTGCCAGTGCGCTGGCGTGTTTCATAATGCCACCAAGGAAATGTTTCCCCTTTTCCGACAGACCCAATTCACCGGTTGGCCCCGAGCATTTGTCGGTGGCAAAGACATTAATTTTAGACGCAGCGCCGGGCGCATCCCAGACTGAGATATGGGCATGGCAACCGTTGCCGGTTAACCCTTCGATCGGTTTGGGCATAAAGGTGGCGCGCAGCCCGTGTTTTTCAGCGACCGATTTGGTCATAAATTTGAAAAAGCTATGGCGGTCGGCGGTGACCAGCGCATCGTCAAAGTCCCAGTTCATTTCAAACTGGCCGTTGGCATCCTCGTGGTCGTTTTGGTACGGGCCCCAACCCATATCCAGCATATAGTCACAGATTTCGCGGATCACTTCATAGCGCCGCATCACTGCCTGCTGATCATAGCAAGGCTTGGCCGCTGTATCGAAGGGATCGGAGATCTTGTCGCCTTCGGGGGTTAGCAAAAAAAACTCGGCCTCGATACCAGTTTTGACATGCATGCCCTCAGCGGCGGCTTCATCGACCAGACGGCGCAATACATTGCGCGGGGCTTGGGCGACATCTTGGCCTTCCATTACACAATTTCCGGCCACCCAAGCCACTTCGGGCTTCCACGGCAGTTGGATCACTGACGCCGGATCTGGCACTGCCAGCATATCGGGGTGCGCGGGGGTCATATCAAGCCAAGTGGCGAAACCGGCAAAACCGGCGCCGTCTTCTTGCATATCCGCGATTGCCTGCGCCGGAACCAGTTTGGCCCGTTGCCCACCAAAGAGGTCGGTAAATGAAATCATAAAATATTTGACATCGTTTTCTGCCGCGAATGCCGCGAGATCAATTGTCATAGTTTGTATCCCTTTCCCAAAATTCAGTGGTGAATAGCCAAACACCAAAGGCCCTGTTTGTCATTTGGGCCTTCCGTGTCATCTGTATTAATATCCCTTTCCAGGATACCAATTTGTGCCAGCAAGCGGAATGCCGGTCATAGCTGCGGCCTCAAGCGTCAGTGCGCAAAGATCCTCTGGCTCAAGATTGTGCAGATGGTTCTTACCGCAAGCGCGGGCGATGGTCTGTGCCTCAAGAGTGAGAACCTTAAGATAGTTTTTCAAGCGCCGCCCACCTTCAATAGGATCGAACCGTGCCATCAACTCTGGATCTTGCGTGGTGATGCCCGCGGGATCAAGCCCTTCGTGCCAG
This sequence comes from Rhodobacteraceae bacterium UBA1957, assembly GCA_002336405.1. Classification (GTDB taxonomy): domain Bacteria; phylum Pseudomonadota; class Alphaproteobacteria; order Rhodobacterales; family Rhodobacteraceae; genus CPC320. Next base: position 29,626 of record DDEJ01000027.1, on the reverse strand, counting down.
TCGTCGTAGGCGCCACTTGTTGTACCCAGTTTTTGGTATTCCGTTTCCCATTTTGGGTCGTTGTCGCCCAGCGCAATCAATGCGGCCGATCCAATGGCCACTGCGTCTGCCCCCATGGCCATAGCCTTGGCCACATCGGCGCCAGTTCGAATACCTCCTGATACAATCAACTGGACTTTGCGGTGCATGCCAAGGTCCTGTAGGGCCTGAACCGCGGGACGGATGCAGGCGATGGTCGGCAGGCCAACGTTTTCGATAAACACGTCTTGTGTTGCGGCCGTGCCGCCTTGCATGCCGTCCAATACCACCACATCCGCACCAGCTTTGACCGCGAGCGTGGTATCAAAATAGGGGCGTGTGCCACCAATTTTGAGATAGATAGGTACTTTCCAGCCGGTAATTTCGCGTAGTTCAAGGATCTTGATCTCAAGATCGTCAGGGCCGGTCCAATCGGGGTGACGACAGGCAGAGCGCTGATCGATACCCTTGGGCAGGTTGCGCATTTCCGCCACCCGGTCACTAATTTTCTGGCCCAGAAGCATGCCGCCACCGCCTGGTTTTGCGCCTTGGCCAACCACGATCTCAATCGCGTCGGCTTTGCGAAGGTCATCAGGGTTCATGCCATAGCGCGACGGCAGATATTGATAGACCAGTTTTGATGAATGCCCGCGCTCTTCGGGGGTCATGCCGCCATCGCCAGTGGTGGTCGAGGTGCCCGCTGCCGAGGCGCCGCGGCCCAGCGCTTCTTTTGCCGGTCCTGACAGGGCGCCAAAGCTCATCCCGGCGATTGTTACGGGGATATCCAACTCGATTGGGTTGGCGGCAAAGCGGGTACCCAATTTGACACTGGTCTCACATTTTTCGCGGTAGCCTTCTAGCGGATAGCGCGAGATTGAAGCGCCGAGAAATAGCAGATCATCGAAATGGGGAACCTTGCGTTTGGCGCCACCGCCCCGAATGTCATAAATACCGGTGGCCGCGGCACGGCGAATCTCGGCATTGACCGGGTTACTAAACGTTGCGGATTGGATCGGTTCAGTGCGCGGTATGGCGCTTTTTTCGTCTTTCATGGTCATCGTCCTTAATATGCGCCGGCGTTATCGACGTCAAAATTATACAGCTGGCGAGCTGAGCCATAGCGTGTAAATTCTTCCGGTTTTGCATCTGACCCGGCTTGTGTCAGCAGCTCTGTCAGATGGGCCAGATGTTCTGGGCGCATTTCTTTCTCGATGCAATCCGCCCCGAGGCTTTTGACCGAACCGCGAACAAACAGCTGCGCCTCGTACAGGCTATCGCCCAGTGCCTCGCCGGCATCACCACAGACGACCAGAGTGCCAGATTGCGCCATGAAGGCAGACATATGCCCGATATTGCCATGCACAACGATATCGATGCCCTTCATCGAAATGCCGCAGCGAGAAGAAGCATTACCTTTTATCACCAGCAGGCCGCCGTGGCCTGTCGCCCCGGCGTATTGGCTGGCATCGCCGTCAATAATCACCGTGCCTGACATCATATTTTCAGCCACGCCCGGCCCGACTGAACCTTTAACATTGACTGTGGCCTGCTGGTTCATACCGGCGCAATAATAGCCAGTCGAGCCGTTGACGGTGACCTCAATTGGTGCATCCAGTCCCACTGCAATCGCATGGCTGCCACGTGGGTTAATGATATTCCAAGCGGTTTGGTTGGTATTGGTTTTTTGCGCATGAAGCGTGGCGTTCAACGTACGCAGATCGTTCTGTTCGAGGTCGAATGTTTGCATGTCAATGATTCCAGAAATAAACAGTTGCGGGCTCGGGTTCCCATACGCGAGCCTGATCGATACCGGGCAGGTTGACCAAGGCGCGGTATTCCGATCCAAACGCTACATATTGATCGGTTTCGGCCATGACGGCAGGTTTACAGGCAATCGGGTCGCGCACAACACCAAAGCCGTCTTTGGTGCCGACCACAAAGGTAAAAAATCCGTCAAGATCTTCAAGACTGCTGTCCAGTGCTTCGCCTAATGTGCTGCCTTGCTGCATCTTCCATGTAAGATAAGCCGCTCCGACCTCGGTGTCGTTTTCGGTCTCGATATGAATGCCTTCGTGGCGCAGCTCGCGGCGCAGGCTGTTGTGATTGGACAGTGATCCGTTGTGGACCAGACATTGATCAGGTCCGGTTGAGAACGGGTGCGCACCCATCGTGGTGACGGCAGATTCTGTGGCCATGCGGGTGTGTCCGATGCCGTGGGTGCCGGACATTTTTCTAACGTCAAACCGTGCAGCAACGTCGCTGGGCAGCCCGACCTCTTTATAAATCTCGATTGTGTCGCCGGCACTCATCACCCGCAGTTCGGGGCGCAGTTCACGCAGAGCGCTGCGGGCGGTATCGATGCTGTTGCTTGGTATGTGCAAGACAGCATGAGTGTCTTTGCGATTGAGGCTGACGTCCACGCCGATCGCAGCACTAAGATCTGCGGCTAATGTGACAAAATCTTCAGTCCCATTGTCAGATTGGACAGTCAATTTTTTCTGTGTGTTGACCTCGTTGCCATAGATCGCAATACCCGCACTGTCGGGGCCTCGGTCTGTCATTGTCACAAGCATTTCAGTTAGCATTTCACCAAGGTGAGGCTCTAGTGTTTTATCTTTCAAAAATAATCCGACGATTCCGCACATTCACAAAAATCCTTATCTTGAGTATGTAGACATTATCGTACTCTAGATTCGACGATTCCGCAACTGCCAAGAAATATATTTTCATTTAAGGCAAGTCGGGTGCGCATAAAAAATAACGGCCGGCAAATTGCTTCACCGCCCGTTTATGCCTTGGTACTCTAGGACTTTAGTATCTGTCTATTGCTTGCGTTGCCTCTGAGCCTTTAAAGCTGTTTACCGCGTCTTCCAGTTCTTTGCTTTCAGCGTCAAACTGCATGCGATGCCAGCCAAGCCAGAAGAGAACTCCTAGGACTGTCATGGCCACTTCCCAGCCTTGAAACGGGTACACGGCCCCAACAGTCCCTAGATCAACCGCCCAACTTTCATATCCAATCGTTGACATAGTGTCGTCTCCCTATTTTTGTGCCACAGCGGCTTTTTCGGCGGCGATGACGTCGCTCTTTGCGGCCTCAAAAGCCTTGTTTTCAGAAAAATCTAACCCTTGCAGTTCAACCTCTCTTGGGATGCGTAAAACGCCAGCGGCCTGCTGTATCTTGGCCAGAGCCCATCCCGGTAGAAACCCAAGCAGACCAAACATAATCACCGCTCCAATAAATTGCCCAAGTGGATTGACCGTTGCATAGCCGTCATAGGGCGAAGATGGTGCCCCCCAAAGAACAAACCCTGCAATGATCAGACCCACGACGCCTGAATAACCGTGCACGGCAACGGCGCCGACGGCATCATCGATTTTGAACTTGCGCTCGACCCAGAAATGAAGCCGGTAGACAATCACCACACCGATTGCGGCGACCAACATGGCCTGAATAGGGTGGTACAGATCATTGCCTGCAGAGGCGGTAATGATGCCCGCCAATCCGCCCGAGAATGTCCAGAAAGCATCCCCTTTGGAAACGATATAGGCTGCCATTAACCCGCCTGACAATGACATCAGGAAGTTGAAGGTGATTGCCGATAAAGTGGTGGGTGCCAGATAGATATTGGTGGCGGTCCAGGTGGTTCCTGTAATTTGGCCGTCAATTACTTCGGGTGAAATAATCGGAACGTTGCAAGCGGCATAAAATCCCCAAAAACCAGTGTAGATCAAAAAGATTCCAATGGTAAGCAACCATGGATTGTGCGGTGGGATATCGCGCGGGGTACCATCTGCGGCAAATTTGCCGATCCGCGGCCCGAGAACCAACAGCAGACCCAATGCATAGCCTCCAGCAATGGCATGGATAACGCCCGATGCATAGGCGTCGTGATAACCCAACACCTTGACCATCCAGCCATCCCAATGCCAGCCCCAGGCGGCGTCTATAATCCACCAGACTGATCCGATCATAACCGCGTGCAGCCAAAGTGCGCTTGATCTTATACGCTCGATCACAGAGCCAGAAACAATTGATGCCGCTGTCCATGAAAACAATAGAAACGCCGCCCAAAAAACGCCGGTGATCCGGTCTTCCAGGTTGGTGCCCATATTCTCTGACCACGGGGTATAAGACGCACCGGCTGCAAAGTCGATGCCGCCGATTCCGGGAAAGGCGTTGGGGAAAGCCCAGTAAATCCACCAGCCAAAGAAAAAGAATGTTACCGTGACCAAGGGAATGATCATGATATTTTTAAGTAGAGTATGAAGATGATTTCGACTACGGCTAGCGCCGACTTCATACATACAGAATCCTACGTGAATTAGGAACATAAAGACCACTGTCACCCAGTAATAAAACTCTGTGAATATTGTAGTCAGTGCGTTTAAATTTCCATCCAAATCCCAGTCTCCCTTTGAAAAATTTTAAATTAATATCAGAAGCTAAATATACTGAAATAATGTATCTTTTTACTATAGTATATATATGCACATACTTCCCATTGGGCCTGACATGTCAACTGTGTTCTGATTTTTAGGGTCTTTTTGCAGGATTTTTCCACGGGGTTGACCACACTGTTTGTGGCTCTTGCCCTATAGATTGGTCTGAAAAACCTTGTTGCATAATCAGTTAAGGACATGCTGATTTTTGGCAGAAAAACGTTTCGAAATATCTCTATCAGCAGGGAATAGCATATTTAAATTCATACTTAAAGTTGTATTATGATATTAAAATTCGCCCCTAAACTAACCTTTGGTTACTTGGTCTAAAATTGTCCTACTGATTCGGTTCTTAACATCGTGTCCACTGAATTGATTAGCCATGTTTAAGAAGAGTATATTTCTAGTAAATAAGCTATAACATTAAGATTAGTGAAAAGCTGTTCTATCTGTATTCATACCAGATAATAAGCTTTTATTTTTGGTTTATGAAAAAGTAAGCAAAAAATAAAATAGACTAAAAAGAAACAATTTTCACGCAAAATAAATTTTTGTAGAATTAAATTAGTCAGAGTGGTAACAGACACGCACACTACTCTGGCTTAAAACGAGAGTAACACACAACAGCCTGTGAAAGGCGTATCCTTATAATGCTGCAGGGAGAAATACTGTGGAAGAACAACTAGCAGAACTGGCGGCTAAGCTGGCAGCGGTCGAGTCAAAGGCAAACGTGACCAACACAATGTTTGCAGAAACCTTTTATTATATAACTATCCCGTTGATGATCCTTATTCATGCCGGCTTTCTGGCTTATGAAATGGGCGCATCGCGGACCAAAAATGTGCTGACATCCGGGGTGAAGAATATCCTCGCCTTTGCCTTCATTATCCCAACCTTCTATTTCTTTGGATGGTGGGTTTATTGGGGCTTCCCGACAGGGCTGACCTTCTCGGAAGGTCCGGCTGGTATCTCTGGCGCGGCCTATGCCAATGCCATCGCTTGGGGATGGGGCGAAAGTGCTCAATATATGGGGCCAAATATTGTCGATCAAGCCTCTGGCGTTTTCTTTGGGGCTTTTGCTCTGTTTGCCGCGACAACAGCATCGATTATGTCCGGTGCAGTGATCGAGCGAATTCAAACGGTAGGTTTTGTAATCCTAGCTGTCATTTTGGGCTCGTTTGCTTGGGTCGTTGCAGCCGCTTGGGGTTGGCATGCTGATGGCTGGCTGGTCACTCAATTTGGCGTACATGATTTTGGCGCCGCGGGTCTTGTGCACGCCGTCGCTGGTTTCTTTGCGCTGGGCGTTTTGATAGTATTGGGTCCACGGATTGGCAAGTTTAACGCGGACGGTACGGCAAATCACATTGCCGGGCACAACATGCCGCTGACAGTAACCGGCCTTATGCTGATCATTGTCGGATTCTGGGGCTTTTTAATGGCTTGCGTTATTGTACCAGGTGAAGCGTGGTCGTGGTTTGGTGATAAACCGTCGACCATATATGGCACGCCGATTACACTGTCGGCCCTGTCCTTCAATATCCTGATGGCCATAGCAGGCGGAATTATTGGTGCTTGGATCTGGACAAAAGATCCCTTCTGGATGATGTCGGGCGCGCTTGCGGGCATTATTTCGTGTGCTTCTGGTCTGGATATTTATTATCCGGCACTGGCGTTTATCGTCGCGTTTAGTGCAGGTCTTATTTTGAGGCCCTGCGCCGACTGGCTTGAACGGCGCGGCATTGATGATGCGGTTGGCGCGGTGACGGTGCACGGAACGATTGGCCTTTATGGTGTTGTAATGCTCGGTGTCTTTGCCTCAGGTTTCCCAGCGCTGCAAGGGGTTGCAGGTGAAGCACCAACCATCAGTTTCTCTGGCCAAGTTGTCGGGGCTGTGGTGTTTGGTCTGCTGGGATTCGTCCCGGGTTATATCAGCGCTTTCATTCTCAACCAATTGGGCATGTTGCGCACACCTGAAGCCGCCGAAATTCTGGGCTTGGATCCGACCAAAGTTCCAGCACAAGGCTATCCCGAAGGGATCCCTGCTTCACTTCAACCTGCTGAATAATTGTAAAAATAAAAAGGAGATAAGCTATGGGTTTTCCCTATGAAAGTGCAAGTTGGGATGTTGTCGATGGTGCAATGTTTATAGGTGCGGGTGGCGCTGCGCCGGGGTTATATACCTTCGTTGCTGCTGTGATCTGCGTTGTCGTGCTTTGGAAAGGTAATAAATCAGAGCATGATTGTTACGCCAAAGTTGAAAAGTAAGGTCTGAAATACATTAAAAGGCCGCTGTTTCAGCGGCCTTTTAATTTGAACATCTGTGTGATTACTGACAAATATTAACAATCTGCGATTTATCCCCTATCAGTACAACCCTGCCTAGCCGACCTGAGGATAGGAAATCACTGACAGATAGCGTGCGGGCAATTTAACCAAAACTTCTGGACCATGGGCCGCATCTGCATCAAAAAACAGCGTATCACCGGGCTTAAGAGCATAGACCTGAGTGCCGTGGCGATAATCTATTTCGCCTTCCAACATATAGAGCATTTCGATACCATCATGCTGAAACATCGGAAAAACATCAGACTCTCCACTAAGTGTGATCAAATAGGGTTCCACAATCACACCGCTGGCGTTTGAGCCGACGTGTCCTAAAAGATTATATTGATGTCCCGCACGGGTGCCGGCCCGCTCGGTCTCGACACCCTCGCCTGATTTGGTATGGACTGCGGCGCGCGGTTCTTCAAAGCGGCGGAAAAAACTGGTCACTGGAACGCTCAACGCCCGCGACAGGCTTTGCAAGGTGGTCAATGATGGTGAGGTATGCCCGTTCTCGATTTTCGACAGCATGCCAATTGACAGACCGGTCATTTTTGCCAATTCGGCAACGGTGATTTGTTTCTGTCGCCGATAGGCCCGAACTTCACGTCCAATCGCCACTTCGAGATTTTTCTCTCGCTCACCACTAACGCGGTGCGGGTCTTGTGCCAGTTTAGCGACGGTCATTAAACTCTCCGATACGACTAAAAAGATGGATACTACCCGATACTATATGATAATGACAACCTGTGCGCAGTATAATCCCTTTCTGGTTTACGGAACCGTTTTTGTTGGCGGTACCGCGCATGAAGACGCCATCAGAGTGATATAATATGTACCAAAATAAAGAAAAAATCGTTCTTGGGTTTCTCATCTTTCCAGGGTTTCCAATGTCATGCCTGACATCGGCGATTGAACCGCTGCGCGCAGCAAATGAAATTGCCGGTACCGAGATCTTTGTCTGGAAGTTGATTTCTGAGAACGGCGCCCGTGTCAAATCAAGTGCAATGGTCAACTTTGACCCTGATCTGACCCTCGATGCCGCTGATGATCTTGATTTTCTGATCCTTCTCAGCAGTCCCTTGGCACAGTTTGAAGATTCCAAACACGCCAATGGCCGCCTGCGTCATCTGGCGCGTCATGGTGTCCAGATGGGGGGGGTTAGTGGCGGTGTGTTTCCTTTGGCCCGTTCGGGATTACTCGCGGGCAGCACCTGCAGTGTGCATTGGTGTTATGAGGCCGCATTCGAGGCAGAATTTCCTGATCTGGCCACCACTGATAATGTGATTTTAATTGATCGTGACCGGTTCACCGCGTCCGGCGCTGCGGCTGCTTTTGATCTGATGCTGCATCTCGTGGAAGAGCGACTTGGAGGAACGATCACAACCGAAGTTGCCTGCTGGTTCCAACATCCGTTGATGCGCGGCGAGGGGGTCCGTCAACGCATTCCGACGTCAAAACGCGAAAGCACCGCGGACATGTTGCCCACCCCGGTTGCCCAAGCGGTTGCAATTTTTGCAGAGCACATCACCCATCCACTGGATGTTGCCGAAGTGGCCGATATGGTCAATGTCTCAACACGACAGTTGGAGCGCAGCTTTAAAAAGGCAACCGATCAAAGCCCGTCTTTGTATTACCGCCAGCTGCGGATCAATGCGGCCCGCCAATTGGTATTGTATTCAAAAGACAGTATGACTGAAATCGCCAATGCTGTTGGCTACGCCAATGCGACGCCCCTGATCCGCTATTACAAAAAGGCTTTTGGTCTCTCACCGCAGGATGATCGTAGAAAAATCAATCTGTTCCGGGTGCAGTCCAATAAACCACTTCCAACGGTGTGATGGGATGTTAGCCCAAGCTCTTGGCGGCCGTGCACAGCGCATGATGTAGCGAGCCAGCCGAAGAGCGCGGGCATAATACGCTGAACCTGTGACCCGCAGCCCAGCAAATGACAAAGCACCCCAGATGTTCGATTGCGCTGCGACTGACGCTGTCTTTGGTCATGGCTCTGGCATTCAGTGGACAAAGTCGCTCGAACATCGCGACCGTGTTTTCGCCCTCGACATCAAACCGTGCCCATCCGTCAGTTTGCTCGGTGACCGAGGCGCTGGATGTAAAGCCAGTTCGCAGCATATTGGCAAGATCTTCATGGGCGTCATGTGCTGCCGTAATCATCCACTGATCTGGCCCCATCCAAAACGCAGCCATTTCAGACCCACAACTGACTTTGCCGACCTCGGGCAGATCGGTACCGATCAGGCTTGGGGCGATTTTGTGGACCGTTGCCACTTGCCCGTGACGCGCGCTCACTGAGGCCAGCGCCCAATTTGGCTGTTCGGAAATGCCCAAACCTGGAAAACTGTCGGTCTGCGCGGTCGTGCCGCCCAGTGGGGTAATTGCTATGAGGTCATGCACGCAGACGCTCTCCTTCGGGGTCAATGAAATGGGCGCTGACCACTTCAATCTGGATATCAGAGCCGGTTAGTGGGCTGACAGCGCGTATAATTTCGCCTTTACGGTCGCCGCCATTTTTCAAAAAACCAATCCCGATTGAGCTGCCAAGGCAGGGCGAGTAGGCTGCCGAGGTGATATAGCCCTGATCGTTTGCTGCATTGGCCAGGGTGTCTTTTGCCATCAAATGCGCACCGGCGGTGACCTTTTCGTTGCTGTCCACCGGCTTAAAGCCGACAAACATCAACATATCGGATTGATTCAGCCCTTCGCGTTCAGACAGGGTCGATCCGATACTGTCTTTCTTCTTGGATACCATCCGTCCCATGCCAAGGTTTTGGGCGCTGGTGGTTCCGTTCAATTCGTTGCCGGCGGCATGGCCTTTTTCGATCCGCATTACACCCAGCGCTTCGGTGCCGTAAGGCACCACATCAAACTCTTCGCCTGCAGCCATCAACTGCCGCATCAACGCATCGCCATAGCGGGTCGGCACCGCAATCTCAAACGCCAATTCGCCCGAAAAAGAAATTCGAAACAATCGTGCTTGCAGACCACCGCAGACAGTGATTGCGCCACAGCCCATAAACGGGAAAGCATCATTTGAGATGTCGAAAGCTGGATCGATGATCTTGCGCAACAAATTGCGTGAATTTGGCCCTGCCACGGCGTATTGCGCCCAGGCCTCGGTGGTCGAGATCAGCTGCACGTCAAGATCGGGCCACAGGCATTGACGGGCAAATTCCATATGCCGGTACACACCAACCGCATTCGCGGTGGTGGTGGTCATCACGAAATGATCCTCACCCAATCGCGCTGTGGTGCCATCATCCATGGCGATGCCATCTTCGCGCAGCATCAACCCGTAGCGGGTTTTGCCAACGGCCAGCTTAGCAAAGCCGTTGCAGTATATCTTGTTGAGAAAGCTCGCGGCATCACTGCCCTGCACGTCAATTTTACCCAAAGTAGTCACATCGCAGACGCCGACGGATTTGCGGGTTGCCAAGACTTCGCGGTCAACTGACTGGCGCCAGTGGGTCTCGCCGGTTTGTGGGAACCACTGTGCCCGCAGCCACATGCCAACCTCGACAAAGGCGGCGCCCTGTTCGGTGGCCCACTTATGGCTTGGGGTCAACCGGGTCGGGCGGAAATCTGCGCCGGTAGAGCGGCCTGCAAAAGTACCAATAGCCACTGGAGTATAGGGGGGGCGAAAGATTGTTGTGCCAGTTTCGGGAATTGATTTTCCGGTCAATTCGGCCATCACGGCAAGCCCACCCATATTGGATGTTTTGCCCTGATCGGTGGCCATGCCCAGTGTGGTATAGCGTTTCAGATGTTCCACCGAGCGAAAGTTTTCTTGATGGGCGAGTTTGATATCTTTTACCGTCACATCATTTTGCTGGTCGAGCCATGCCCGCCCGTTACCGGATTCCACATACCAAAACGGTGTGATATTCACCTCGCTGTCCTCGGTCTGGGGCTGAGCCTGTACGCTGGCACTGATGCCGATGTCTGACAGGGCAGCGGCGGCAGCTGCGGCGCCTTTTGCAAGCGCCGCAGCGGTGCTGAAATCGCCTTGGGCTGCGCCGGCGACCAACATGCCTTGCGGCAAGTCACCGCCGGGACAAAACGCTGCCAGTTTTTCATTCCATGCGGGTCTTCCACGCTGGTGACAGGTCATGTGTACGTTGGGGTTCCACCCGCCCGAGACACCCAGCGCACCACATCGAATGACCCGTTCCTTGCCGTCTTGAGTGCGCAGCCTGATCCCTTTGAGACCAAGCCTGCCCTGTGCGTTGAACACCTGTGCTCCGGCAATTAATTCGCAATCGGCAATCTTGGGGGCGTTTTCGCGGGTATCGATCACTGCCGCCACATTGACGCCTTTGGCCAGCATATCTGTGGCGGTTCGGTGGCCGTCATCATGGTTGGTAAATACCGCCACTTGCTGATCTGGTGTCACGGCCCAGCGGTTGGCATAGCTGCGCATGGCGCTGGCCAGCATAATGCCCGGCCGGTCGTTGTTTTCAAAGGCGATAGGTCGTTCTAACGCGCCGGTGCACAGCAGTGTCCGTTGGGTATAAATCCGCCATAAAATCTGTCGGGGCTTACCGGCGTCCGGCACAGCGAGGTGGTCCGAAACTCGTTCAACCGCCCCGTAAGTCCCATGGTCAAACGCGCCAATCACTGTGGTGCGCGACATCATACGCACGTTTGGCATTGTCCCTAGTTCGGCGGTGGATTGCGCCGCCCAGTCTGCGCCTGATTGATCACCCACAGCGATGGTTTCAGCGTTCAATCGCCCGCCAAAAGCAAAATCTTCATCGGCCACAATTACTTGCGCACCGGTACGTCCGGCGGTCAACGCCGCCGAAAGACCCGCAGGCCCAGCCCCAATAATCAATAAATCGCAGTGTAGAAACCCTTTGTCATAGCAATCGGGATCATCTTGTTGTGATAACGACCCCAATCCGGCGGCCTTGCGAATGATCGGCTCATATACTTTTTCCCAAAACGCAGCCGGCCACATGAAGGTTTTATAATAAAAACCAGCAGTTAGAAAATTCGAGAACTTGTCGTTGATCTCCATGGCGTCAAACGCCAGCGACGGCCAGCGGTTCTGGCTTTGGGCAGTTAACCCGTTGAACAATTCGATTGTTGTGGCGCGGGTGTTAGGTTCTTGTCGGTTGCCGCTGCGCAATTCAACCAACGCGTTGGGCTCTTCTGAGCCGGCGCTTAAAACCCCGCGCGGGCGATGGTATTTGAACGAGCGGCCCATCAAGCGCACACCGTTGGCCAAAAGTGCTGAGGCGAGTGTATCACCGGGGTGACCGCGATAGGCGGCACCATCGAAGTGGAAATTGAGGGTTTTGGTCTGGTCGACTTGCCCCCCTGCGAGGCGGTTTATCTGCGTCATTTGCTGCGCCCTTGCGAGCGGGCCACATCGCGGGCCAGCTCAACGTTTGAAATTTCATGGGTCACTGTGTTGCGGGTGACAACCAGCCAGCTGCGATCGCCGCCTTCGTGAAACCACAGCTCGCGGTGTTCGCCGGCGGGATTATCGCGCAAATACTGATAGGCATAAAACTGCTCGGCGGCGTCTTCGGCCTGCCAGTCCGGTCTGTTGATGAGCGCGGCATCGCCAAGATAGGTAAATTCCTGTGCATCTCTTGGCCCTAAAAGTGGGTGATTGATAATCATATCAGGCTGTCCTTAATGCAGATTGGGCTGTGCACCCATGCCTTTTTCGTCGATCATATAGCCGCGTTGAAAGCGGTCGAATCGATAGGCGGTGGCAACTTCATGGGGCGTGTCTGTGGCCAGAAGATGGGCAAAGCACAATCCTGAGGCCGGGGTGGCCTTAAAGCCGCCATAGCACCAACCGCCGTTGAAATAGAGCCCATCGATATGAGTTTTGTCGATGATCGGAGACCCATCCATCGACATATCCATAATGCCGCCCCACATCCGCAGCAAACGCGCCCGCCCAATGGCCGGCAAAATGGCCATACCGCCTTCGCAGACGTCTTCGACCACCGGCAGATTGCCGCGTTGCGCATAAGAATTATAGCCGTCGATATCGCCACCAAACACCAGCCCACCCTTGTCAGACTGGCTGCAATAGAAATGTCCGGCCCCAAAGGTGATCACCCCCGGCAACAGCGGTTTGAGCCCTTCAGAGACAAAGGCCTGCAGCACATGGCTTTCAATTGGCAGGCGCATGCCGGCCTTGGCCATCAAGCGGCCCGATGATCCTGCCACCGCGGCGCCTACTTTTTTTGCACCGATAAAGCCGCGCGAGGTTTCGACACCAACACAGGCTCCTTGTTCGATGCGAAATCCGGTAACTTCGCAGTTTTGAATGATATCGACACCGCGGCTGTCGGCCCCGCGGGCATAGCCCCAAGCCACCGCGTCGTGACGCACGGTGCCACCGCGCCGTTGTGCCAGACCGCCTTTGATCGGAAAACGCGCATCATTGACGTTTAAAAACGGGTATTCTGCTTTGATCTGGTCGGTGCTGAGCATCACGGCATCCGCACCGTTGAGAATCATCGCATTGCCGCGCCGAGTAAAGGCATCGCGCTGGGCATCGGTGTGAATCAGGTTCAAAATGCCGCGCTGGCTGATCATCGCGTTATAATTGAAATCCTGCTCCAAACCCTCCCACAGTTTGAGCGACATTTCATAGAACGGCTCGTTGCCATCCAGCAGATAATTTGAGCGGATAATCGTGGTGTTGCGTCCCACGTTTCCGCCACCAATCCACCCTTTCTCAAGGACGGCGATCTTTTTTTCACCATATTTTTTGGCCAGATAATAAGCCGTTGCAAGGCCGTGCCCGCCACCGCCGATGATAACAATATCATAGGCACTTTGTGGCTCTGGGTCCCGCCATGCCGGCGTCCACCCCTTGTGCCCTGTCAAGGCTTCTTTGATTACTCTGAACCCCGAATAGCGCATGTTCACCTCACTTTTCTATGTCTTGATATCGTGGTTTGTTTTGAAAGGGACATATGAAAATCGGTCAGACAGACCATGAAACGCGACACATTCACATAATAATGTCGCTAAATATTCGATTGTCGGGTTTTGCGCTGCCGCTCAACGGCCGGGAATCACAGCGCGGGAACCTGTCTAGATCTTTGGCTCGTTCATCCTTAAGCTAAGCGTCTGTTTGCGCCTTGGGGCCGTTGGGGCCGTTGTGTTGTGCGGCCCTACGGCAGATGCGCCATGAGACCAGTCTCGGATGCTCGGCAGGGTCTTCGGCGTTTACAAACTCATAGCCATTGCCTTTGTGCAGTGGTCAAACTACCAAATTGTGTTGACGGGCGCGGGCACAGAATCTGGCGGTATCGCGCGCGCTGAAGATCAATTTGACCAGAGTTTGGTTGTGTTTTCGACCCTGGACAACCGGATGCGGCATGATGCTGGGGCCGCCAGCCGAGGGCAGCAATTCAACGATTCGGTCAGCTTGTTCTTGCAGGGCGGTAAATCCAAAGTGTTGATGATAAAATGCAGCCATTGCCGCGGTATCTTTTGTGTTACTCAAAAAGCTTGTGATCATAGAGCGCAACCTCTTGTTTATAAATATTTAATTCACAAAATTGGCAGGGTATTGAATAGACTGTTTTAAACCATCTCGGACGAATATGCCCAAATATGACCAAAGTTAAAGCTCTGGGCGCCACATTTATCGGAGTATTTTTATCAGATATTGCGCTGAGGCTTAACATAGCATATTTGTCAGGTATAGGCGTGGTAGGATCACCTCAAGTTTTACACCGCAGGCAATAACGGAGTTCTCAGTATGCGCCCTCTCAGGCTTTCCGCAGATGATACCTCGGCTCGTCTTTCCCGACCGGAATTGGACGACACAGTGTTTGCCGCATTGAATTATCTGCGTTTGGTGGCGTTGGACTGTCGGTCTGCGGCGCGCGCAGATTTATATCACGCTTGTGCTGTGCTCGCGCATGATAAAACGGTTGCGCAGCGCGCTTATGCTGAAACACTGGTGAAATGCTTGTCCCAAGCTCTTGGGAAAAAGCCAGTTTTTTATGCCCCGGGGGTTCGCACAGTTTCCTTTGATGAGGCATGGCTGATGCGCCTTGTTCAAAGTTCTGCGGGTGCAGATTTCGATAGTTTTGCGTTTCTCATTCGGTCGCGTGTGCCACATGTCGCGCGGCGCAATTTGGCTTTTTTAATCCACTCGATATCTGACTCATTTTATCAGATTTAGAATCATTCTAAAAAGTTCTTGGCATTGATGATAACTTGTGTATGTTAAGGATATTATAGCAAGCCAAACCATTTGTACGAGTCTCTTGGCTTGAATATCTTGTTGAGCCAGCCATTAATATACAAACAACCCCAGGATGAATGACATGAATCAGACAGCTGCTGCATTGGCGACCGATGCAAGGACAGAAATAGTAGATGCGCTCAATCAGTCAGTGGCAGAAACCGCTGTCACAACAATGTTGGCCCAGAATTTTCATTGGAATGTGACTGGCATGGCCTTTGCGCCCCTGCATGCATTATTTCAAGATATCTATGAAGATCATTTTGTTGGGCAGGATGATCTTGCCGAGCGGATAAAAGCGTTGAACGCCCATGCAGATGGGACGTTGGCAGGCATGTTAAAGCGGTCAAAAGTTGACGAACATAGCGGCCATGCGAGCGACAAAGAAATGATCAAAGTGATGTGTGCCGCGCAGGAAACATTAGCAGATACTTTGGCAGGATGTGCGCAAACCGCGGCCAATCATGGTGACACGCTCACTGAAGATCTGTGTATCTCTCGCGGCCATAAGCATGAAAAGTTTGCTTGGTTTTTGCGCAGCCACCTAGGGTGATGCTAGTTAGGGCAATGGCTCCAGTAAATCCTGACTGCCTTTTTTGAGGCATCGGCGGCGATAAGCTTGGGGCCACGCCTCATACCCGCCCAAACGGTTTTGTTGCTCACGCAGCGTGTTGATAAATTCGGCGCGCTGCTTTTTCTTCTTCAACGCCTTAAACGTTGATTTCTGTGCTTTGGTCATCGAGCAGCCGATACAATGCCCCTGGCGCTTGAATTTGCAGATGTCGATACAGGGGCTGAGTATTTTCGCCATTTTTTTAACCAAGTATTCTTTGCTGCCACGAATGGTGTATCTTACCACAGTTCAGCGGCCTTTCTAAAGGCCATCTCTACCCTTTTGTTAACTTTCTAAGAGCCTGAGTTGGTTGGGATCCGTCAAATTCGTGATTGTTGGTTCAGTCGAACCCGCCGCTATCACGGGCGTGGATCGCTTGCTTCCAGCCAATCTCTTCGGCGTGGTTTTAAAGTTTATACCTTTGTGAGAATGGCGGGTGATACCGTCAAATAGCGTGGCAAGGCGTTGCGTACTGATCAATCCGCTGGCTTTAATAGTTTGGTTAAATTGCCATTTTGTGCATCGCAGTTCGGGTTGGTTAATCGGGGTCCGCGACATCTGCTCAGTCATCGTTTCAACTTCAGCGTTCAGCGTATTATCACAAACAGATTTCACCACCAGTCCAAATTTTCCAGCCTCTTTCCTGTCGATTTTACCGCCAGTGAGCATCATCCTTTTGGCTTTTCCCGCGCCGAGCCGGTACACCCGGATCGCCGGAGTGGGGCACCCCAGATCCGGGCGGGCACAGAGCCAATTTTGGAGCTGTGTCCGATGGCCGTCAACAGCAAGCCAAACACGCCTTATTCGTTAAAACGGCTTATCTGCGGTTATGAGCCATCAAAACCAGTCATATGTGCCTCACCACGTGCACGCGATAACAGAATCTGCTTCTGACGCTCGCGAAATCTGTTCTTATCTGTTTGTGATGTCTGCTCAATGCACTGATGACATGAAACCCCGTGTTCGTATTCGCCGCGGTCGCGGTCTTCGGGCAGGATCGGACGGCGACAGGCATAGCACAGCTGATGTGGGCCTTCAGCCAACCCGTGCCCCACCGAAACCCTGGCGTCAAATACAAAACACGCACCCTGCCAGGTGCTGTCGGCAGCCGGCACCTCTTCGAGGTATTTTAAAATGCCACCCTTGAGGTGGAACACATCCTCAACACCCTGACCCAGCAGGTAATTGGTGGATTTTTCACAGCGGATGCCTCCGGTGCAAAACATCGCCACCTTTTTGTTGTGAAAGCGGGCTTTATTTTCCTCCCACCAAGCGGGGAAATCACGAAACGATTCGGTGTCTGGGTTGATTGCGCCGACAAAACTGCCAATCCCCACCTCAAAATCGTTGCGGGTGTCAATCACGGCCACATCAGGAGATTTAATCAATGCGTTCCAATCCCCGGCCTCCACGTAATGGCCAACCCGCGCCTTTGGGTCAACATCCGGCTGACCCATAGACACGATTTCTTTTTTCAACTTAACCTTCATACGCGGAAAGGGCGGGGTGCTGGCATGGCTCAGTTTATGCTCAAGATCGCTGCACCCAGGCAGAGCTCGTAAATAGTCTAGCGCGGCGATTATATTCTCTTGGTTGCCGGCAATGGTGCCATTGATCCCCTCAGGGGCCAGTAAAAGCGATCCGGTCAGACCCAAAGCGTCGCATTTATCCTGCAGCGGATCTTTCAGCGTCTGCGGCTGATCAAAACGGGTAAAATGATAAAGAGCGGCCACGGTAATCATGGGCAGGGCCATACGATGAACGCCGCTTATGGGCAAGTCTTTGACAAAACTATTAGCCAATTTATAAACGAAGCGTGCTTGCACCCTAGTCATAAACACGGCAGGGTCTCTGCAAACCAAGCTTTTCAGAGAGGCCAAAGATGTCGCAAAAAGCGTTGATTGTGATCGATGTGCAGGTTGATTTTTGCCCTGGTGGTGCCCTTGCCGTGCAGGGGGGCGATGAAATCGTAGCGCTGATCAATGATTTGATGACGCAGTCTCAGACTGTCATTTTGACTCAAGACTGGCACCCGGCAGGCCACAGTTCCTTTGCCAGCAGCCATGAACACAAAACCCCGATGGAACTGATTGAAATGCCGTATGGCCCGCAAGTTCTTTGGCCCGATCACTGTGTTCAAGGCAGCCCCGGGGCGGCGTTTCATCCTGATCTCAACACTGACAAGGCGGATATGATCATTCGCAAAGGGTTCCGGCCGCATATCGACAGTTATTCGGCATTTTTCGAGAATGATAAAACCACCCCGACTGGACTGGGTGGCTATCTCACAACCCGGGGGATTTCTGAATTGGTCATGGTTGGCCTTGCGACTGACTTTTGTGTGGCGTATTCTGCGCTTGATGCAGCCAAGCTCGGATTTCACGTGCGTGTTCTCCAGCCAGCCTGTCGCGCCATAGATATGGACGGGTCATTGGTCGCAGCACGCCAGACCATGCGCTCGGCCGGAGTAGTGTTAGAGGGTTAAAACATGGTTGATATCGCCACTCGGGTCTGGAACCACAAATGGAAAATCGACCCGATTGTGCGGTCATTGATCGACACAGATTTTTATAAGCTGCTGATGTGCCAATCGGTGTTTCGCAACAGGCGCAATACACGGGTGGCGTTTTCGTTGATCAATCGTTCGTCTGACGTGCGGCTAGCCGATCTGGTCGATGAGGGCGAATTGCGCGAACAGCTTGATCATATTCGCAGCATGCACTTGACCCGTGGTGAAAGCACTTGGCTGCGCGGCAATACATTTTATGGCAAACGCCAGATGTTCCGCCCAGACTTTATGGAATGGTTTGAGGGCATGCGCCTGCCCGATTATCATCTTGAAAAGCGCGACGGCCAGTACGAGTTAAGCTTTGAAGGCAGTTGGCCCGAGGTGATGATGTGGGAAATTCCGGCGCTGGCGGTGTTGATGGAATTGCGCGGCCGGGCGGTTTTAAAACATATGGGGCGGTTCGAATTGCAAGTGCTTTATGCTCGCGCAATGACCAAGTTGTGGCAGAAAATAGAGGCAATGCGTCATGTTGATGATCTGCGGATCGCAGATTTTGGCACGAGACGCCGGCATTCCTATCTTTGGCAGGATTGGTGTGTTCAGGCGATGCTTGAGGGGTTGGGTGATAAATTTGTTGGCACGTCCAATTGCGCCATCGCTCGTCACCGCGATATCGAGGCGATCGGCACCAATGCCCATGAATTGCCAATGGTATATTCGGCGCTCGCGAACGATGATGCGGCTTTGGCGCGCGCGCCCTATGAGGTCTTGGCTGACTGGCAGGAAGAGCATGACGGCAATCTGCGTATCATCTTGCCAGATACCTATGGCACCGAAGGGTTTTTGAACAACGCACCCGACTGGCTGGCCACTTGGACAGGTATTCGCATCGACAGTGGCGATCCAGCGCAAGGGGCTGAGACTGCGATCAACTGGTGGGTGTCCAAGGGTCAAGACCCACGCGAAAAATTAGTGATCTTTTCCGACGGTTTGGATGTGGCTGAAATGCTGTCATTGCAACGTACATTCTTGGGCCGGGTAAAAGTTTCCTTTGGCTGGGGCACCAATCTAACCAATGACTTTCGGGGTCTGGTGCCAGACCGAGGCTTGGATGCATTTTCGCTGGTCTGCAAGGCGATTTCCGCCAATGGCAAGCCGACAGTTAAATTATCTGACAACCCCAACAAAGCCATAGGACCTGATGATGAGATTGCGCGGTACAAGCGGGTTTTTGAGGTGACTGAACAGACCCCCCTCAAGGTGGTGGTCTAGGCCTAAACGCCTAAAAAATAAAAAGTTTTCTAAGGATTAAAATTATACAGGGCTAGGGCATGCGGCTGTTCAGCAGATGCGTCACACTGGCGCCCGCTTCAAAATACAGCGCTTTTGCGGTGTGAAATCTTGCGTGGGTCGCCGGGGTAATCGCCACTGGAAACGCGCTGTCATCGTCGTTTATCACCCAGTCGACGGCACATTTCCCAAACAGCGTGCCCGGGCCAATCCCGCGGCCGCTAAAGCCATAGATTGAGATTGCATTTGGGCCGATATCAACCACTTTTGGCAGATAGTCTTCGGTCATGGCAATACGCCCGGTCCAACTGTGGGGCATATCAAACCCGGCAAGCTGTGGATAGAGCCGCGCCAGTTTACGCCGCGCCCACTGGCGGTGACTGTTTGCCCCAAAGCCGTCCAGATTGCCAATCGCGCCGAGGATCATCCGCCCAAACTTGTCGAGACGAAATGACGACATGATCTGTGCTGTATCCCAACAGCCTTCGCCACCGGGAAGAATAGGCGTGCGCAGATCCTCTGGCAGCGGATCTGTCGCCAGTTGAAAATAATGCACTGGGATATAGGCATTTTGAGCCAGCCCCTTGGTGGCATAGGCATTTGTTGCCTGAATGAACCTGCGAGCCGTGATCTGGCCGACTGGTGTTTGAATCTGCCAAGAGCCGTCGTGAAATCGGACCGATTTTGCCGCTGAATGTTCATAGATCTTTGCCCCCGCGGCGCGGGCTGCCTTTGCCAGACCTTTTGTAAATGACAGTGGCTGAATAGTCCCGGCACGTTCGTCCCATAAGGCGCCGTGAAACGATGTTGATCCGGTCCTCTGCGCAGCTTGCGCGGCTGATAAAAGCGTCACAGGTGCGTCCCGTGCCACCTGTTGGCGATGGCGGTTTTGCAGATCGCGCCAGCCCCGGGCATTATGAGCGCAATGCAGCGTGCCGCTCTGGGTGGCCTCACAGGTGATCTGGTGGCGTTCAATCAGCTCAAAAACCGTCGCAGGGCCTTGGGCCAGCATGGTGTTCATCCGCTCACCCATGGCCTGTCCAAGGGTTTCAAGCACCTGCTCTGGCGGTTTCCACAATCCGGCGTTCACCAAACCCACATTGCGACCAGAGCCGCCGTGCCCGATTGTCTCGGCCTCTATCAGAGTTACGTCTACCCCTGCCTGTGCAATATGCAGGGCTGCCGACAATCCGGTGAACCCAGCACCGATGATGGCCACGTCACAGTTGACAGACCGTTCAAGTCTTTGCAGATCTGCGCCATGCTGTGCTGTTTCATGCCATAAGTTTCCGGATAATGCCATGCTGATTTGCCTTTGAAACGCCGGATGGATGGGCGTTGGTATCTGCCCGATTGCACAACATACTACCCCAAAGCGGCAGAGCGTGAAACGGGAGATCTGTCACAAGCGGTTGCTGGCCAGTGCGGCACCTTCTGAAAGCGCGCTTAACTTGGCATATGCGATATCGGGATCGACGGCGCCAAAGCCGGCAAATGTACCAAACCCGCAATCCGATCCGGCAATCACCCGCTCCGTTCCGACAATATCGACAAAGCGTTCGATCCGCTGCGCTACCAGTTCCGGGTGCTCGACGAAATTTGTTGTCGTATCCACCACCCCAGGCACCAGTATTTTCGTATCCGGTATCTCGGATTTGCGGTCACGGAATGTGGCCCATTCATGGGCATGACGCGGGTTCGAGGTTTCGAACAAGACATAGCTTGGTTTGGCCCGCATCAGGGTCGAGAACATAGTGTCCATTGGAATATCGCAGCAGTGCGGCCCCTCATAGTTGCCCCAGCAGATATGCAGCCGCACTTTTTCGGCTGGAATATTTTCCAACGCGTGGTTCAATGCCTCGACATGGCTGTCAGCAATTTTAACAAACTCTGCATCGCTGAGGTCGGTAAAAAGCATGTGACGCGATAATGCCAGATCAGGACAATCGAGTTGCAGATCAAGGCCTGCGCCGACGATGGCCTCATATTCATCGCGCATCGCATCTGCCAGAGCAGCCAGATAGGCTTCGCGGGATTTGTAGAAATCATTCTGTAAAAATAGCGAGATTACCCCCGGCGAGGCGGCGTTCATAAAGCCACGTTTTACACCGTTTTGTGTCATCGCTGCCTGCAGGTTGGCAATGTCTTTCCCCAATTCTCCCTGCCCTTTGGAGCGCACATCGCCGGTGCACATTGGACGGGCGTATTGCGGTGTGCCGCCATCGTTGGCGAGCCGCTGCAAAAAGCCGGGGAACATTTTTAAATCGGCGGGGGCATTGCGCGGACTGTCACCGGAAAAGCCCGTATAGCGGTCCTTCACATAGGTCGCATAGGATATCTTAGAGGTTTCGCCGTCGCTGACGATATCGATCCCGGATGCCACTTGTTTGGCCACGGTTTTGGCCACAGCTGCGCGCATTGTCCGGTCAAAATCAGCTTGATCAAATGGTTCTTCACGTTCGCGAGCAAAGATAAAATCGACCACGTCTTGTGTGCGTGGCAAAGACCCGACATGAGTGGTGGCAATTTTAGACATGGTCAGTGCTCCGGTGATGTGTCTCTTGGTTGTTCATTGCAGTCTCTCCCTTAATCGCCCGTGGTCGCGCACGGGTCTTCATGCCGATTGTGTCATCCGGTATGCAGCAAAATTTGCTTCCAAACCGAGGTTTCATCAAATAACGCGTATTCGCGCCGCAGACCCCGTGGCCCAAATTCGGCGTGGCATATGCCCAGTAGGTAAATTTTAGCCCCGGTGGGAGGGCCGAACATCCCCCAGCCATCATGGGTGCCGCTCAGACTCCAGCGCAGCGCGGCACGGGGCTGCATCATGGCATCTTCACGCCCAATTTGGTGGTCAATTTGAAAGATTGCATTGGGCAGCGCGGCCCGCAGCGCCATCCAAAACCGGTCGGCAGCGTCCGGTCCATAGGCGGTGATCCCGCCTGGGTATTCGCATTGCACCGCACGATCATATTCGGCGGGAATAACCGACAGGTCGGCCGCCATGATCCGCTCCAGGATGGCGGCGTATTTTACGCCCCATTCATTGTCGTTGCCCCGGCCCTTATAAGGCCCTTGGATATCGGTCTTGGGGCACAGCGGCTGAGTGGCGGCCGCGGGGCCGCCTTCGCGGGCAATTAGATCAGCTGCATAGGCTTTTGCCTCCCATCCCATTTGCCGCACGATCGCGCCTTGGTCGCGCACCAGCCATTCATCATCAATGGCGTTATTGCGGGCGTGGCAATCGGCAATGATCCGGTAGACCAGCGGCTTGCCGGTGGCCGCGCCAAAGCCGCCATCGCCAAGGTGGGTCGCCGTAGACAGGATACGGTGCGAACTCAGCATGCCAGTTTCGGGTGTTCCAGACCAGATCACGTCTTCACCCAGCAGTTTGCGATCGGGAAACTCAGCCAAGGTCGCCATGGTTGCGCCGATCACGCCCTGATTGCCGGTTGAGACGCCGCTGGGCATCCGCACAACGATATCTTTGGCATAGTATTCGTGCAGTGTGGCAATACCGCGGTCTTCCCAAATTTCTTTGGTAATGCCGATAATATAGTCAGGAAAGTCTTTGAATTTGGGATCAAAACCTTGCATTTTAGGGTTCCTCTGGATGCTTGGAAGAGCCGCGGATAATCAGTGGCCCGTCGATTGAGATACGTCGGGGAGTGGCATCGGGGTTATCGATCCGGGCCAACAGCATCTGGACCGTCTCAGTGACCATGCGGTTGGCTGGCTGGCGAACGGTGGTCAGGTTATAGCTGGGCCATGCGGCCAGTGCGACGTCGTCATAGCCAACAAATGAGACATCTTCGGGGATACGCAATCCAAGCTCAAACCGCGCCACATCCATTGCCGCAAACGCCATGTGATCATTGGCGACAAAAACCGCATCGGGACGTTCTTCTTTGGCAAGTAGATCGCGCGCTGCCTGTTGGGCCTGCTCGTAGTGGAAATTGCCCTCTGTTCTGCCAAAAAGTGCCATATCATGCGCTGCCAATCCGCTTATAAAGCCCGCTTCCCGGTCGCGTTGGGTCGAGGCTCCTTTCCATCCGGCGATATGTGCAATGCGCTGATGACCGGCCGCAACCAGGAATTCAGCCAGTTTATAGCCACCGCGAAAATTATCTGAACTGACGCCTGAGAGCCGTTCATCATCCTGTAGACGGTTGAATAGAATGATCGGAATGCCCGCCGCCTCGCAGCGCGCAGTCAGCGCGTTCGACATGCTAACCGAGGCCGTAATGATGCCGTCAACCTGATAATCAAGCAGTTCATCGATCACAGTTTGATTGGTCTTTTCGTCGTTTGAGGCCATGAAAACCAAAACATGATAGCCGTGCATTTGCAGTATTTTTGAGAGTTTTTCAATCGCTTCGGGATAGAATTGGTTTTCCAGATAGGCCACAACCAGTCCGATAATGTGGGTTTTGCCGGTGATTAGAGAACGCGCCAAAACATTGGGTCGATACCCAAGCTCGGTGGCGGCCTTGCGTACTTTATCGGTTATTTTTAACGAGGCTGAGGCCCCTGGGGTAAACACCCGGCTGACTGCTGCTTGCGATACGCCAGCGTGCTCGGCTACTTGGGTTGAGGTCACTCTGTCACCTTTCATCGCTGCGCCCTTTCGTTGAATATGCCGGTTTTAGCAGGCCCAGCGGTCTGTGGTATCACACCCGGCATCACAATGCCCGACCGGTGTCAGGGTCAAATCCTGCGCGAGATTTATTAAATTCCCGCATCCGAGCAAACGTATCAATGCCAATTTGATCATAGACGTGTAGCAGGTCCACCAAAACCCAGTTTTCACGAATTTTCCCGGCCTCGACGCGCCAGAAATCGAGACTGCGCAGGGTAATCTTGGTGTTGGCAGGCGCAATTCCCAGCCACCCTGAATGGCTGATAGTTTGCGCCATATTCGGCCAGCCTGTCACGGCGACAAAGGGCCCCTCAGCGAAAAAATGCGCGGACGTCTCATCTGGGTAAAGGCCACGATCTGGCATGGCGGTGATAAACGGAATTTGGTGCCAGTCGCGAAAACCCTTTATCCCGCGGGCGCTGCCAATACCGGCTGGACCGTACCAGTTAAACTTGGGGTGCCAAAACCGCGGCATCTCCATTACTTCAGGGCCACCCTGCGCAGGATATTTTTTCATGAAAGTCAGCGCTTGCATCACCAGATCACAGCTGGCGCGGCTGGTTGTGTCGTCATAGGGGCTTGTGACCAGCCCATCTTGTGTGGCGGGGCCGGGAACGTGCCACTCACGCCCCAAGGAGGACGAAAGTGGCCAGGCCTTGGCCTGCATCATCACCTCGGGCAGGTCCCATAGACAGTGCATCTCGACCAATTGGCCGCCCTCAAACCGGTAAAACTCGTGAAACCGCATATGCATCAGATGGCCGGTGGGGGGGATATCCAGCCATGGAGCGGTAAAACGGCCCATGTAAGATCCGGCGCAGCCCACCCAATTGGCCCCTTCGACAGTAGGGCCTGCGGTCACGATATAATCGCGCCGCTCCAAATCCGGCACTGCACCAAACAGTGGCCCGTACAGCGTGTCATAAAAGGCTTCTGCGCCGTGCAGGTCTCCAAACGGGTGGCAAGCATGAAACACAGCGTCGGGGCTGCTGATCGCGGTTAATGCGGCGCGCACACCCATATGGGAAAAGTCATACATCGCCGCTCGTAACGGTGCGAGTTGGGCTTTGTTTTGCTCTGCAAGACTTTGGGTTTGTGGGGTCATTGTGTTCCCTTTCAGTCGGGTTGGGCACGCCTGTGCAATTGGGCGAATAAATCCTGACCCATCTGGGCGAACAGATCAATCATATCGACAAAAACCCAGTTTTCGGTGAATTTATCCCCCTGTCGCAGCCAAAAATCCAAGCCGCTGATCTGGAGCTGTTTGCCGCTGGCCGGCGCGGTGAGGTAAGCACCTGACTGGGTGGCACGCACCCCTGCGACGCCCGCAGCCCCGAGCAGAGCCCCCTCGGCAATGAGCGCATCTAAGTCTTGCACCTTTCGGTCCGGAAAGGCCGCGAGCCACGGCCGCTGGTGCAGCGTCTCAAACTCGGCCAGACTAAAGCAGGCGCCAATCCCTCCGGGCCCGTACCATTTGATATTGGGGTGAAAAAAACCCGCCATACCCATGCTGGACAGCTGTGCGGTGTCATAAAGGTTCAGACCACCGTAAAGAAGCTGGCGGCCCAAATGCAGCGTCTCGGCAGTTTGGGCCGGGTCTTGCGGGTGTGCCATCACGCCGTCAAAGGCAGTCGGTGGCGGATAGACATGTGAGATGCCAAGTGATTTTGGCAAGACGGGCAGGCCAATTTGGTCAAACCAGTCAACAAAATCAATCAGCATCTGGCTTTCAACGATCTGGCCTTGTCTCAGCTTGTAAAACGCCCCCCAGCGCAGTCGTAAGCGTTGCTGTGTTGTCGGTATGTTGAGAAATTCACCCTCGGCCTGTCCGGTCAGATACCCAGTACCACAGACCCAGTTTTCACCGTCTTGACCACCGTCAACCCGTCCTGAGGATGTGCCGCCAAAGATCATATGGATCTCACGCTTCAGGTCTGGAATCGCCTGCTTAAGGGGGTGCCAAAAGCTGTCGGCAACAGCTTTAGGGCTGGTTTGCAAAGACAGTGGAGCAGGGCCTCGCCAGATAAAGTCTGGCGCCAGATGTTTGTTGCAAACCGAGACGATTTCAGCGGCCTCAGCTGCATCTAGGGCGGCCCAGAATGCCAAGATCTGATCCTTGTTTGCCTGTGTACCCACCCCAACCTCAGCCTTCGGCTATATCGTCAAGATGTGGGGCCGCAGCGCCATAGGGAATGTTTTGCCCGCCATAGCGCCGGACCCTGACATTGCATTGTTCGGCATGGCCGACAAAGCCCTCAAGCACGCACAGTCGCGATCCATAAGCGCCGATGCTAGCGGCCGCCTCATCTGTGGTGATCTTTTGATAGCTGTGGGTTTTTAGAAACTTGCCAACCCAAAGCCCGCCAGTATAGCGACCGGCCTTCTTGGTGGGCAATGTGTGGTTGGTGCCGATAACCTTATCGCCATTGGCGACATTGGTGCGGGCCCCGAGAAACAGCGCCCCATAGCAGGTCATGTGTTCAAGAAACCAATCGTCACGGTCGGTCATGACCTGCACATGCTCTGAGGCAATATCATCTGCCACAGCGAGCATTTCATCATAGCTGTCACAGACAATGACCTCGCCATAATCCCGCCAACTGGCGCGGGCGGTCTCGGCCGTGGGCAGTATGTCGAGAATACGGTCAATTTCGGCTAGGGTTTCCTGAGCCAACTTGGTGCTGTTGGTGAGCAGAACCGCAGGAGAATTATAGCCATGTTCGGCCTGCCCCAAAAGATCGGTGGCGCAGAGCTCGGCATCGACAGTCTCATCGGCGATTATCATGGTTTCGGTCGGGCCGGCGAATAGATCAATGCCGACGCGACCGTAGAGCTGGCGTTTGGCTTCGGCAACGTACGCATTGCCGGGACCTACCAACATATGCACGGGCTCAATTGTTTCGGTGCCCAGTGCCATTGCCGCCACACCCTGAATGCCGCCCAGCACATAGATCTCATGCGCGCCCCCGAAATGCATCGCTGCGATCACGCCCGGGTTCGGTTTGCCTTGAAAGGGTGGGGTGCTGGCGATAATCCGCGGCACGCCGGCAACACTTGCAGTGGCCACCGACATATGCGCTGACGCCACCATCGGAAACTTTCCGCCCGGCACATAGCATCCAACCGATTGCACGGGGATATTCTTATGACCCAAGATCACACCGGGCAGGGTTTCCACCTCGATATCCAGCATCGAACCGCGCTGGGCTCGGGCAAAGTTGCGGACCTGTTCTTGTGCAAATTTGATATCGGCCAGTTCGCGTGGTGTTAGCTGGGCAATCAGATCGGCAATGTCTGCTTTGGTTAGGCGGAACGTGGTTGGGGAATAGCCATCAAACTTTTCTGATAGGGCGCGCACGGCGGCGTCACCATTGGCAGCGACATCGGCCAGCGTGGTCTCGACGATCTGACGGGTTTTGGCGTCATCTTCAGCCCGTTCCACATCGGGTTTGCCGCGCTTTAGATAGGTAATGCTCATGTCTTAACTCTCTTTCTTATCGGGTCTGGGCGCGGGTTTGAGGCCTGTGTCATACGCCTCCCAGCCTTGCCCATCGAACAAATCGACGCCCAATTGTGCGGCGACATGGGCGAAATCGACATTCACCCAATTATCGATAATCTTGCCATCGACAACTTTCCAGAAATCCATATAGCGGATTTCGACCCGCTTGCCGGTCGCGGGGATACCCAGAAACGTACCGCTATGGGTGGCCTCTTGGCGGCCAAATGCTGCAGCCCATTCGCCCATATAGAGCCGCGCTTCATCAATGCAGACCTTATCGGAAAACGCAGCCTGAAATGGCCGCTGCCAATTATCTTGGAACTCTTTCAAACCGGTTTTGGTGCCGCAGCCCTGATTGCCCATCCAGCGAAAGCCGTCATTGAAAAACGTGCCGATACCGTCAATCTGGTGATCGTTGAGCCCGTCGACCATACCCTCGATCACGTTGCGGGTTGCCTCTGTCTTGGACAAATCTGTGTCGCGGGTCAGAACGGCTTGTTCGGGGCGGGAACCTTTCATCGCATTTATCCTTTCACAGCTCCGGCGGTCAGCCCAGAGACAATCTGGCGTTGGAACAGCAGAACCAGAACAAACAGCGGGGCGGTCGCAGAGACCACAGCTGCCACGGCAAACATCACGTTACCTTCTGTATAGGTGGTGCCGAGAAAAGCGGCAATTTCGGGGATCATTGTGCGGTTTTCTTCAGCCAGTAGCATCGAGGTGACAGCAAAATCATTATAGGCCAGCAGAAAGCTGAACAGCCCGGTTGTGATCACGCCCGGCCACATCACCGGGATGATCACAAAGCGAAACGCCTCAAACTGCGTGCAGCCATCGACTTTGGCCGACTCGTCCAAATCTTTGGGGATGTTTTGAAAAAACGAGTGCAGCATCCAAAGCGTAAACGGTTGGTTGATCGCCACTAGAACCACGATCGAAGTGGGCAATATACCCCATAAATTCCACTCGAACAGTGGCAACATATAGCCAGACACCAAGGTGATTGGCGGTATTGCACGAAAAATCAACGCTGTGATCAACAGCCAGAACGTGTAGCGATAGCCTGATCGCGACAGCGCATATCCGCCCAAAGTGCCGATTGTCAGCGACGTACAAACCACGCAGAAACAAACGATTGTGGTGTTGATGACGGCACGCCAAAACTCCTCTTGGACCCACGCCCCGTGATACCCGGTGCCAGTGAAAGAGCTGCCGTAGACCTCTTGTGTTCTGTGACCCGTCAACGCGTTGGTCCAGTCGGCGATGGAAAAGAAATCCAGCTCAACCTTGAAAGACCCCCAAAGTGTCCACAAAAATGGAAATGCGGCGATGATCAGCCAAACAGCGACAAAGCCGTTCAGAAACAGGCGCAATCCAACAGAGCGTTTTTCAGATGCTGCCGCCACGGGTCACGCCTTTCCTTTAAAGTCGCGCCAAGTGCGCACAAGCACCGGCGAAAGCAGTATGGCCACGCCAATGATTGTCAAAACAGACGAGGCAGCAGCTGAGGACAACAATCGGGTTTCGCCCCCCAGATCATTAAAGATGAACCATGACAAAGACGTCGCGTGGGCCTCGGCGTTAAACCCGACGATCGGCTCGAAGACGCGGAAGTTATCCATCAGCTGGATCAAAGCCACAAAGGTAACCAACGGCATCAGATGCGGGATCACCACATAGCGCACTTGCTGGCCTCGGCTGGCGCCGTCGATCATCGCGCTTTCTAACTGGTCTTTCGGCAGGGTTTGAAGGCCCGCGTAAAATACCACAAAGGCAAAAGGGGCTGCGTGCCAGACGCCATAGACAATCAACATTACCCAAGTCAGTCCGGTGGAAGCCTTCAGTGACAGGTCTGGATCGCCCGCCATCCACTGCAGGGCCGACCCCAGAATACCGCGGCTATCAATCATCCAAAATAGCACCAATGAACCAATCAACGGCGAGACGATCATTGGCAATAGTGAGAAAAAGATGACCACCCCCTTGAATAGGCGGTGCAGAGAATTGACCGCCAGCGCGATCATCAGACCGAGAATGATCAA
>DDEJ01000007.1:6450-7079 GCA_002336405.1 Rhodobacteraceae bacterium UBA1957 | reverse complement strand
GATTGGTTTTGTGTAATCATACAATCGTTCAACACAGGAGAAAATTATGACTGCAGAAGAAATCGTAATGGGCGGCTATGCGGCCTTTGGCGCCGGAGATATGGAAGCATTAGGCAAAATATACCACCCAGAATGTAAAATCACCTTCCACGGAGATCATGCTTTGGGAGGGGAATATGTTGGATTTGAAGATTTAGCCACAAACATGCTTGCCAGACTAAATGATGCATGGCCGGGCTTTAATGTAAGCGTAGACAATATTGTTTCTAACGATACCGATGTCTGTGCATTTTGCACATTCACAGCCGATGGAGAGTTGAGTGGCAAGGGCGTACACCACTTTGTAGTAAAAGACGGATTAGAAGTCAGCTTTGACCTTTACTGGGACAGCGGTTACTGGGCAAAGCACTGCAAAATTTAAAGTGTCTAATCAGTTTCAAATATCAATGAGCGGGCTGAGCAATCAGCCCCTTCGGCCCAAGCTCTTTCAAATCAACCCTGCCCTCAGGCGTCCGCTGGCATCTTCCTGTATACTAAACCAAAACGTACCAAAATACGTACCAAATCACAGTTATTGAGCTTTATTTTCTTAAAAACTAATAATTTAGTGTAACTTCATGGTGGGTGAT
>DDEJ01000007.1:0-6122 GCA_002336405.1 Rhodobacteraceae bacterium UBA1957 | reverse complement strand
TGGTGGGTGATGAGAGACTCGAACTCCCGACATCTTCGGTGTAAACGAAGCGCTCTACCAACTGAGCTAATCACCCCTGATGCGCTTGTTATCCAAAGCATGAATGTTGCGCAAGAGGCTTTAAGAAGAATTCCGACAAAAGCTAGCCCTTGATTAATCGCAGTCAAGATCGCCCGTATTGTAGCGCCTCCGCCGTGGTAGGCTAACGCTACAACCCACGGGCATTCCACCGTCCAGGCGCCATTTCCAAGACTTAATGGACCCAAATCTACACATCGGTCAAAATAAAATAGGAACTGGGGGTAACACCCCCCAGTCAGAGGTCTAAAGGCCCGTTAATGTGCCACGGCACCCGCCGAGCCATTGTCGGATTTCAACCGAGCCGCCGCTGCCGCTTCTTCCGCCGCCTCATCCCATTCAATTTCAACCGGTTCCCGTACCAGCGCATATTTCAACACTTCCGAGACATGTTTCACCGGGATTATGGTCATGCCCTCTTTGACATTGTCAGGGATTTCCACCAAATCTTTTTCATTATCTTCCGGTATAAGGACAGTTTTAATGCCGCCGCGCAGCGCCGCAAGCAGCTTTTCCTTGAGCCCACCAATCGCCAGAGCGTTGCCGCGCAAGGTGACTTCACCGGTCATCGCGATATCGCGATGCACAGGGATTTTCGTCAACACCGAAACGATCGAAGTCACCATCGCCAAACCGGCGCTGGGGCCATCTTTTGGTGTCGCACCTTCCGGCACGTGCACGTGGATGTCGATCTTATCAAATTTTGATGGTTTCACCCCAATCTGGGGACTAATTGAACGCACATAGCTGCTGGCAGCTTCAATGCTCTCCTTCATCACATCACCAAGTTTCCCTGTGGTTTTCATTCGGCCCTTGCCCGGTAATTGCAACGCCTCAATGGACAGCAAATCGCCGCCGACACTTGTATAGGCCAACCCCGTCACCACCCCGATCTGATCTTCCAACTCAGCCAATCCATAGCGATATTTTTTTACACCCAAAAAGTCATTGAGGTTATCCTCATTAACCGAGATTGCCTTTTGTTCTCCTTTGACAATGCGAAACACCGCCTTGCGCGCCAACTTGGCAATCTCACGCTCAAGATTGCGCACGCCGGCCTCACGGGTATAGCGTCGGATCATTTCGTTGAGCGCGCCATCGCAGATTTCAAACTCACCTTTGCGCAGACCATGATTTTTGACCTGTTTATCGATCAGATGACGACGCGCGATTTCACGCTTTTCATCTTCAGTATAGCCGGCCAGCGGAATTATTTCCATCCGGTCCAAAAGCGGGCCCGGCATGTTGTACGAATTGGCCGTGGTCAAAAACATCACATTCGATAGATCATATTCCACTTCGAGATAGTGATCCACGAAAGTACTGTTTTGTTCGGGATCCAAAACCTCTAACATAGCTGATGCTGGATCACCGCGAAAATCTTGACCCATCTTGTCAATTTCATCTAGCAATATCAATGGATTGGTTGTTTTAGCTTTCTTCAGTGCTTGAATGATCTTGCCGGGCATCGAGCCAATATAGGTGCGCCGGTGGCCGCGGATCTCGCTCTCGTCGCGCACACCGCCCAAACTGATGCGGATGAATTCGCGGCCTGTCGCCCGGGCCACAGATTTGCCCAGTGAGGTTTTGCCAACACCGGGAGGGCCGACCAGACACATGATCGGACCTTTGAGCTTTTGACTGCGCTGTTGCACCGCCAGATATTCTACGATGCGCTCTTTGACTTTATCAAGGCTATAGTGATCGTCGTCCAACACCTTTTGCGCCTTGCCCAGATCTTTTTTGACACGCGACTTCTTGCCCCACGGAATAGACAGCAACCAATCAAGATAGTTCCGCACAACGGTGGCCTCAGCCGACATTGGCGACATGTTTTTCAGCTTTTTCAGCTCTGCGTCAGCTTTTTCCTTGGCCTCAACACTCAATTTGGTTTCGGCAATTTTAGCTTCAAGCTCGGACACTTCGCTCTGGCCGTCTTCGCCATCCCCAAGCTCTTTCTGGATCGCCTTCATCTGCTCATTGAGGTAATATTCCCTCTGGGTCCGCTCCATCTGGGTTTTGACCCGGGTTTTAATCTTGCGCTCGACCTTCAGGACGCTCATTTCGCCCTGCATCAATCCGTATACTTTCTCCAGACGCTCACTGACGCTAAGCGTTTCCAGCAGTTCTTGTTTGTTTTCGACTTCGATGCCCAAATGACCCGAAACTAGATCGGCCAACTTGGCCGGTTCGGTGGTTTCGGCAACGATCGACATCGCCTCTTCTGGAACATTCTTTTTTACTTTGGCATAACGCGCGAACTCATCACCCACAGTGCGCACAAGCGCCTCGATCGCATCAGGGTCACCTGGCATTTCGGTCAAATATTCGGCTTCAGCTTCAAAAAACAACTCGTTTTCAATAAACGAGGTGATTTTCACCCGCGCCTGCCCTTCGACCAGAACTTTTACAGTACCATCAGGCAGCTTCAGCAATTGCAGCACATTGGCCAAAACACCCGTCCGGTAAATGCCCTCAACGTCGGGATCATCCTCGCCGGGATCAATCTGACTGGACAATAAGATCTGCTTATCATCCTGCATCACCTCTTCCAACGCATGTACCGATTTTTCACGGCCCACAAACAGCGGCACGATCATATGCGGAAAGACAACAATGTCCCGCAGCGGCAACACAGGGTAAGAGGCGTTCAGAGTATCTTGCATGTTCAGTCCTTGCTCTCGACGAGAGGTCACAGCCGTCCCAGCTTAACCCCAACCCCGTCACGATTTGTTTGAGTTGTTATCTGGGTCAATGTCACCCTGATTTCAACCCATATAGATTAGAAAAAACCATGCCACTGCGCGGGGGCACTGACAAGAACCCTTTTGAAACAAGCTAAACACCCACATTCAAAGCGGTTCGATATCGCCGCGCGCGCGTTCAGCGTGAAACTTTTCCTGAAAAGGTCCAAACACCCCAGCGGCTATGGCGTCGCGCATGCTTTGCATCAGGTCCTGATAATAATGCAGATTGTGCCAAGTCAGCAGCATCCCCGAAATCATTTCCTGAGCCCGGAACACATGGTGCAAATAAGCCCGTGAATAATTCTGACAGGTGGGACAGGCGCAGGTCTCATCCAAGGGACGAGGGTCGTTTTGATGTCTGGCATTTTTAATATTCACCACCCCGCGCCGGGTGAACAATTGGCCGGTGCGTCCCGAACGGGACGGTAGCACACAATCCATCATATCGATACCACGCGCGACCGCTCCGACAATATCGTCTGGCTTGCCGACCCCCATTAAATAACGCGGCCGGTCTTCAGGCAGCATATCAACGGCATAATCAAGCACTTCGAACATCCTTGGCTGACCTTCACCGACCGCCAAACCACCCACTGCATAACCGTCAAAGCCAATGGCGCGCAGCGCATCTGCGCTTTCCTGACGCTGTTGGGGGAAAACGCTGCCCTGCTGAATACCAAACAGCATATGCCCGGGGCGGTCGCCAAAACTGTCTCGGCTGCGCTGCGCCCAACGCATCGACAGCCGCATACTATCCAACGCCTCTGCCTCAGTTGCAGGAAACGGCGTACACTCGTCAAAGCACATGACAATATCACTGCCTAGCAGACGCTGTATTTCCATCGACCGCTCAGGTGTTATTTCATGCTTCGAGCCATCGATATGGGATTTAAAGGTCACCCCCTGCTCGGTCAGTTTGCGCAAGCCAGCAAGGCTCATAACTTGAAAACCACCACTGTCAGTTAAGATCGGCCGCTGCCAGTTCATGAACTTATGTAAACCACCAAGACGATTGATGCGCTCAGCGGTGGGTCGCAGCATCAGATGATAGGTGTTGCCAAGTAAAATATCTGCACCCGTGGCGCGCACTGATTCGGGCATCATCGCCTTGACAGTGGCTGCAGTGCCGACTGGCATGAACGCCGGGGTGCGGATCTCGCCCCGCGGCGTGTGCAGCACCCCACAACGCGCCTTGCCGTCGACCGCGATTTTACTGAATCCCGTGGTTTTCATGTCAGCCCCTTTTGTTCTACCCCGTCCATAATTTGAAAGCGACCGTGTTTCAATGCAGCGCCGGATATTATGGCGTGGCACCAAAATCCAAACTCAACCAGACCCACGGCATCTGAAGAGCATTGAAATACCATCTGTTTTCTGAAAATTTTCTCAAAGCCAAAGCGCATGACATAGACCGTTGGCAGACAACCCCGGCATGAACAGCCTTGGCACAAAGTGGCAAGAGCCTAATGTTGCCTCCAAACAAACCCCTGAATACCAGCGCAAATCCCCCAACGGCTCAAGCCACTGCATATTCAACTCTGGACGCGGGGCCCTGCGCTTCCTATATGTAGAACTGAACTTTAGGACAGGATACGTTATGACCGAGGTACCCGCGCCTCTAGAAGGCACACCACTTATTACCCCCTCCAGCACCGGGCATCCGCTCTATGACCAGATTGTTGAAGCCTGTCGGTCTGTATATGATCCTGAAATTCCAGTTAATATCTATGATTTGGGTTTAATTTACACCATCGCCGTCAACGATGAAAACGAGGTTCATGTCACCATGTCCCTGACCGCACCGGGGTGTCCTGTGGCAGGTGAGATGCCCGGTTGGGTTGCCGAGGCAATAGAGCCTTTGGCGGGGATCAAACACGTCGACGTGTCCCTAACTTGGGAACCCCCTTGGGGCATGGAGATGATGAGTGACGAAGCCCGCCTAGAGTTGGGCTTTATGTAATTTAGGAGATTTGACATGTTTGCGATTCCGGGGAAACAAGCCGTCAGTATAACTGCTGCAGCCTGCACTCAAATTTCTAAACTAATGCGGTCAAAAGGTCATTCCGGGCTGCGCATCGGGATCAAAAAAGGGGGCTGTGCAGGCATGGAATACACCATGGAATATGTTAACGAGGCCGACCCGCATGACGAGGTCGTTGATCAGGATGGTGCACGGGTGCTTATTGCACCGATGGCACAGATGTTCCTGTTTGGCACCGAAATTGATTATGAGACATCCCTGCTAGAAAGCGGCTTTAAATTCAACAATCCAAATGTTGAAGATGCCTGCGGATGCGGTGAATCGATCAAGTTCAAAGACCCTGCAGAGCTTGCACGGGATTTGAACGGCAGCTAAATCAAGCAATGCAATGCGTCCTTTGACGCAGGCTCCTCCCCCTTTAGTCTCACACAAGGACTTCACTCATGCGGCGTAAAATTGCGGCTGGCAACTGGAAGATGAACGGCACCCTGACACAACTGGATCAATTAAACGCGCTGGCCAAACACCACCCTGCGCCCTTGGTTGATATTGTACTCTGCCCGCCAAACACGCTGCTAGCACCTGCCGCGGCACAGACCGCTGCCACCTCGATTGCAATTGGTGCGCAGGATTGCCACGCTGCGGCCTCTGGCGCTCATACCGGAGACACGTCGGCCCAGATGATCGCCGAGGCCGGGGCGACCCATGTGCTGGTGGGACATTCGGAACGTCGTTGCGACCACAATGAGACCGATACGGCTGTCTGTGCCAAAGCCCAAGCCGCCATGGCACAGGCGCTGATCGCGGTGATATGTGTAGGTGAGACCCTGCAACAGCGCGAGGCAGGCAGCACCCTTGCAGTGATTGCCGAACAACTGGCCGCCTCAATCCCCGACACAGCGACCGGTCAAACCGTGGTGATTGCCTATGAACCCGTGTGGGCCATTGGCACGGGCTTGGTGGCAACCGCAGCACAAATCGGTGAAGTTCACGGCTTTATACGCGACAGGCTGATCGCACGATTTGGTGATGATGCAGGCCAGACATTCCGACTGTTATATGGGGGGTCGGTGAAGGCAGGTAACGCAGACGAAATCTTTGCAGTCGCAGATGTCGATGGCGCGCTTGTCGGCGGAGCCAGTCTAACCTGTGATGATTTTTCTCCGATCATCACAGCATTGCAAAACAGCTCCGCCTAGGCAGAGCCTTTTATACTGCCCGTTCCATCCCAGATGATCACATAGACCCTCGTCGTTCTGCGCTTTTTCTGGCCAGATCGGTGCTGGAGGGATATTTAGACGGCAGACACCAATGTT
>DDEJ01000064.1:1285-3054 GCA_002336405.1 Rhodobacteraceae bacterium UBA1957 | reverse complement strand
TATACTCAGGGAATTTTTACCGTAATACAAAATCAGGCGCAGTGCACACAGTAGCTGCATGTCTAGGGCGAGGCGTTGTATTTTGTCCACAAAAGGCTTTAAAGCATCGCAGGCACAACCTGATCAGGCGGCCTGTGACCATCTGCAAAGGTTTTTATATTTATAATCACCTTTTCGCCCATTTCAATCCGCCCCTCAATTGTGGCAGACCCCATATGTGGCAACATCACAACGTTGTTCATTGCCTGCAACCGCGGATTTATGCGGGCGCCGTGTTCATAGACATCAAGCCCTGCACCGGCCAATTGACTGCTGCGCAGCATGCGGGTCAGGGCATTTTCATCAATCACTTCTCCGCGCGAGGTATTCACAATGACCGCATCAGGCTTCATCAATTTCAAGCGGCGTGCATTCATCAAATGAAACGTCGCCGGCGTATGCGGACAATTAATCGAGATAATATCCATCCGCGCCACCATCTGATCGAGGCTCTCCCAATAGGTCGCCTCGACTTCCTGCTCTATCTCACTGCGTAATTGACGACGATTGTGATAGTGGATTTGCATACCAAAAGCGCGCGCCCGTCGCGCCACAGCCAAGCCGATGCGACCCATGCCAAGAATACCAAGACGGCGGCCACCAAGCCTGCCACCCATCAAGGCAGTCGGCGCCCATCCCTGCCAGTCACCAGATGCGATTAGCGCAAGGCCTTCGGGAATGCGGCGGGTCACTGCCATAATCAGCGCCATTGCCATATCAGCTGTGTCTTCGGTTACCACACCGGGCGTATTGGCAACAAGAATGCCACGCTGTCGCGCAGTCGCCATATCGATATGATCAACCCCAGCGCCAAAATTTGCAATCAATTTCAAACGAGGACCTGCCTGAGCCAGAAGACCTGCATCGATTGTGTCGGTAATCGTTGGCACAAGCACATCTGCCTCGCGAACCGCCGCAACCAAATCTGCCCGAGACAGCGGCGTATCCTCATTGCGGAGCACAACATCAAACAGTTCGGTCAAACGTTTTTCTACCGGTTCAGGCAGACGACGGGTCACAATCACTTTCAGTCGGTCAGAGGGCATTCCATGTTTCTCCAGACTTCCAAAACCGGCTTATAAGGTCTACACTGTCGTAGATATTCGCACGGCACAAGAACCCAAAACGAAAATGATCCACAAAGTAGCCAGGCAGAACCTATGAGGCACTCTATTTTTGGTCTGATACTCACTTTGACCTCCCTTCTTACTTTAGCGACATCGCTGCAGGCAAGCGAGCGTGGGTCACAGACTAATTTACCCATCCCACGGTTTGTGTCTTTGAAGACAGATACCGGCAACGTGCGGCGCGGTCCGTCGCTGAACCACCGAATTGACTGGGTGTTCAAACGCCGCAACATGCCTTTAAAAGTCATTGACGAATATGGGCACTGGCGGCGTGTCACCGATCGCGACGAAGAAGGCGGTTGGGTGCATCATTCGCTGCTTTCGGGAACCCGCACCGTGATTATTCAAGACGATCTGATGCCAATTTATGCGCGCGCCGATCCTTCAACACTCGTCAACGCGCACCTGCAGGCCGGCGTGGTTGCACGCCTGCGCAAATGCACCCGTGATTGGTGCCAAATCAGCGTAGATGGGTATCGCGGGTGGGCTATAAAAACCGGACTTTGGGGCGTTGGGGCCGATGAATTGCGCGACTGATAATCCACATACCGGAATGTTGCAGGCCCAAACCTTGACCAATGCCACAGCGCTCTGCTGGATATG
>DDEJ01000064.1:0-875 GCA_002336405.1 Rhodobacteraceae bacterium UBA1957 | reverse complement strand
CGCCTGTCACTTTGATCAACTTTGGGGTGCAGGATTTGCAACGCGCATTGACTTTGTATCAGAAAATGGCAGGCAAGCGCATCCAAGATCAGATGATCAGATCGTATTTTTTCAGATCTGGGGTATCGTGCTGGGTCTGTTTAACCTAATTGAATTGGCGCCAGATCAGACCCGCGACGCCGACCAACTGGACACGGGTGCCATGTCACTGGCGCAGTGTTTTGCATCCACCAAGCAGGCTGGCTGAGAGATTCAACAAGCCATAGAGGCACGGGCGCGTCCCTTGAAAACCCTGAGAACTGTTTTTTTGGGGGTGGGTATTCCGGATATGTCTCTGATCTAAACGGGTATGTCTGCGAGGTGGCAATGAACCCGGATGGTCCCTCAGCGACGATGGATCTTTGACCCTTACGCCTGCGAAAAGTGGATAAGCGAAACACGCAACACTATACCAAAAAACCCAGAATGACGGCATTGCTCACGTCAGAGTATCCCAAACAAAGCCGATAGGGCACTAAAATCGGCATGACATTTCACTTTTTGCGCAACTCAATCGAATTTTGCTGTGAAAAGGGCTTGAACCTGCAGCCATGTAGACTTAGGAAGCTGGTCAGAGTTGGGGTGTAGCCAAGCGGTAAGGCAACGCTTTTTGGTAGCGTGTACCGTAGGTTCGAATCCTACCACCCCAGCCATTTTATGATACCTTAAAGACGCCCAACGCACCTAGAAAAACAGTTGGAAAGCGAATAGAATGTTCGAGGCATTGAATACAAACGACACGTGCTGATACAGTACAATGAGCATTTTGACGATACTTGTTGAGGACCAACAACTTTCGAGACACGTTCGAACGCTCCATCGCCAAAGACCGCCAC
>DDEJ01000073.1:5000-5186 GCA_002336405.1 Rhodobacteraceae bacterium UBA1957 | reverse complement strand
CTTTAGAGCGGCGATGAGGCGGGTCAAATCAGCAGGCTCGTTTAAAACAGTTAAACCACGGCGGCGCTTCTTGCCCGCAACAGCAATCAAAACTTCGTGCCGCGCTTTGGCGATGTCGATGGCCACCAAAACAGGTGTGTTCTGTGCAATTGTAATAACGGTCCTAGTCGGTCTCCCTTGCGGTGT
>DDEJ01000073.1:4410-4586 GCA_002336405.1 Rhodobacteraceae bacterium UBA1957 | reverse complement strand
CAGGTGGTCATAGCCCTTAATCCAGCATCATTCCAAAGGTGTTACGGTCCAGAAAACGTCAGTGGATTTCTAAAAACATGGACCGCGACGCGCGGCATTCATAGCGAAGATATCCAGTCAGGCAAGCCGCAGCAGAACGCTTACATCGAGCGATACAATCGCACGGTACAATCGCA
>DDEJ01000073.1:0-4070 GCA_002336405.1 Rhodobacteraceae bacterium UBA1957 | reverse complement strand
GGTACGGCACGAATGGCTGGACCAGAGCATCTTTGAAACGACACAGGAGGCACAAGACCAAGCCACCAAATGCCTATGGTCTTAAACTAACGACCGCCCCAACATGGCGATAGGCGGCCCCACACCCGCTAGGAAACTGAAAATGGCCGCGTAATTCTAGTTTCAAACAGCCCCATAAATGGGCCGATTACCGCCCTATCAAAGCATCAAACGCAACGGCTGCAAATAAATGTACTCTGAGCTTGCATAAATATCTATCTACTAGTAAGTAGGTAAAGTAACTTAGAATCAGAAGAAATTAAAAAATGAAGATTTTTGATATCGAAGGCTTTCCAAATCCAGCCCGTGTGCGCATCGCTTTGGCCGAAAAGGGCGCGACCGACAAAGTCGAATTTGTATCGGTTGATGTCATGAACGGGGAACATCGCACAAACGCATTCAAGGCAATGAACCCCGATGCATCGGTACCCTGCGCTGAATTAGACGACGGCACACATCTTTCCCAAGTGACCGCGATCACCGAATACATCGATGGAACCTTTGAGGGTCCGTCACTTTTTGGCGACACCCCCAAAGACCGCGCCGTCACTCATATGATGAACCGACGCGCAGAAAACGGATTGGTCGACGCAGTCGGCGCTTATTTTCATTTTGCCACCGACGGGCTTGGCCCAGAGCTAGAAACATATCAAAATAGCGATTGGGGCCTGAGACAACGCGAGGTCGCAATCCAAACGATGACATATCTGGACGGTGTCTTGAGCACGAGCGATTTTCTGGCAGGAGACCAGTTTTCAATGGCCGATATCACCGCATTTGCCGGGTTGGCGTTTGCCGATTTCGCCAAGGTTGATATCCCCGAAAATCTCCACAACCTGATCAAATGGCGTGCCCAAATGGCCC
The DNA here is from genome assembly GCA_002336405.1 of Rhodobacteraceae bacterium UBA1957. Lineage (GTDB taxonomy): Bacteria > Pseudomonadota > Alphaproteobacteria > Rhodobacterales > Rhodobacteraceae > CPC320. The sequence goes on along the minus strand of DDEJ01000073.1, from coordinate 3,167 downwards.
AAAGACCCAGTATCGCCGCCTAACAGGATATTTTAGTTTAAGGAAAAGACAATGGAACTTCATGCAAACTTTAGCAAGCGCGTCGTCGTACACTCTGACAATGAACCTTGGCAGGCCTCGCCAATGCCCGGAGTTGACCGCCGTATGCTGGATCGCATCGGCGGTGAGGTCGCGCGCGCCACAACCATCGTACGCTATGCACCAAACAGTAAATTTTCGTCCCATACTCATACAGGGGGCGAAGAGTTCATCGTTCTTGACGGCGTCTTTCAGGACGAACATGGCGATTTTCCAGCCGGCACCTATGTGCGCAATCCGCCCACGACAAGTCACACCCCGGGATCGGACGAAGGCTGTACCATTTTCGTAAAACTGTGGCAGTTTGACATGGAGGATCGCAATCAATTCCATGTCGATATGGCCAAATCCGCAGAACCAACGCAGGCGGGGATCAAAGCCGCGGTTCTGCATAGCGATGACCGTGAAACGGTGCGCTACATTGAAGCAGAGGCCAACCACAACGTGACACTGGATGCCAGCGGAGGAGTTGAGGTCCTGATCCTGAGCGGAACCATCAACGAAAGCGGCGATGACTTGCGAAAAGGCTCTTGGCTGCGCAGCCCGGCTGGATCACAAATAACGGCCAAAGCCGGCCCCGAAGGCGCAAAAATCTGGGTGAAGTCAGGCCACTTATCCTATGCCAAAGCGCCGGCTGTCTAATCGATGGCACACCAACCCTTTGCCTTGGTTGCAGGCGCTGGTCCAGGTTTAGGCCAAGCGTTGATGCGCCGTTTTATCGCCAACGGGATGACGGCTGTTGGTCTTACCAGATCAGGTGCGCCTGACAGTGATCTGGATATCCGCGCCTGTGATTTGGCAGATGCGAACGCCGTCAAACCGCTGGTATCTGAGCTAATTTCCACCTATGGCGCGCCAAAAATTGTGGTGCACAACCCGGCTCATCTGGTGATCCGGGCGTTTCTGGAACTGACTGAGAGCGACTTTCTCGACAGTTGGCGCGCCATGACCCTAAGCGCCGTACTCCTTGGACAAAGTACGCTCCAGCCTATGGTGCGGGGTGGCGGTGGTTCTTTTCTGGTCTCAGGGGCAACCGCCAGCCTGCGAGGCGGTGCAAATTTTGCCGCCTTCACAGCCGCCAAATTCGCTTTGCGGGGGCTGACGCAATCTTTTGCACGTGAATTCCAGCCTGCAGGTATTCATGTCGCCCATATTATTATGGACGGCATTATCGACACAGCCCAAAGCCGCGCATTACATAAGATGGACCCCTTAAAGATGATGTCGCCAGACGATATCGCCGAAACCTTTTGGCAGATCGCCCAACAACCCAAATCAGTCTGGTCGCATGAAATTGATCTGCGGCCCCACTCCGAGGCTTTCTAATGCATACCGATATTCTTATCGTAGGTGGCGGTCTTTCAGGGCTTGCCTTGGCCGATAAACTGCAGCAGGCGGGGCGTGACTTTGTGCTTGTTGAGGCCCGTGATCGGTTGGGCGGGCGCATTGATGTGCTGCGCGATGGCGGATCTGCATTTGATCTTGGCCCTTCATGGTTTTGGCCCGGACAACCGCGGATGGACGCCATGGCCCGACGGCTGGGGTTGACGGTCTTTGCTCAACACGCCGCAGGCGAATTGTCATACGAAGACGAAAACGGCGCGGTCCAGCGGGGCGTGGGCTATGCATCGATGGAGGGCTCGTACCGTATTGAAGGCGGCATGATGGCTTTGGTTGCAGCTCTTGCGTCACAGATCGCCCCACCGCGGCTACGACTTGATGCACCCGTTGCTGAAATTGACCAATCCGGCATTGTCACCTTTGCTAATGGTGACACCATTACAGCAGAGCGCATTGTGCTGGCGATCCCGCCACGGGTGATCGCCACGATTAAAATCACTCCTGATTTTGATGCAGCAGTCCAGCAATCGCTGATCAACATCCCGACATGGATGGGCGGACAGGCCAAATTTGTGGCCACCTACGCGCGCCCGTTCTGGCGCCAACAAGGGCTGTCAGGCGATGCCATGAGCCGGCACGGCCCAATGGTGGAAATCCATGACGCCTCGGCAAAGGACGGCACACCCGGCGCCTTGTTTGGCTTTATCGGCGTGCCCGCAGCCCAGCGCGATGGTCAAAGCGATGCCCTGCGCACCGCTTGCATCGCGCAATTTGGCCGCCTGTTCGGTCCTGAGGCGCTCACACCGCAAAAAATCGAACTGCGCGACTGGGCCTATGCACCCCAAACAGCCACTGCGCTTGACCACCAGCCACCGGGCGGGCATCCCCATTATGGTCTGCCAAGTGCGCTGCGAAATCTTTGGCAAGGCAAGCTGATTATGGGGTCAACCGAAATCGCGTCGCAATTCGGTGGCTTTCTGGAAGGTGCTTTGACCGCAGCCGAGGATGTTGCTATGAAATTGGAGACGTAAAGCCATGGTGAAACCGGATACAAAAACCGTCCTTCTTGACGCAGCAGAATGGGCGGCAAGGCGCCATGGTCATGACGGGTTCAGCTATGCAGATCTGAGCAAACGTGTTGGAATCCGCACGGCCAGCATCCATTACCATTTCCCCGCAAAATCCGATCTCATAACAGCACTTATGACGCGTTACAAAGCGGCAATCGCCAAAAAACTTGCACAGACGACCCAAGACCTACACACTGGCGGCGACCGGATTTTAGGATTTTTGGACATTTACCGAACCGCTTTGAACGGGGGGGATACACTGTGTCTCTGTGTGGCCCTGTCAATGGGCCGCGACACGCTGGTTGACGCAACCCTTCAGCAAATTGGCGACTTTCGTGAGCAGACACTGGTTTGGCTGCAGGAGGTTTTCACCCTCGCCGCCCAAGATGGCAGTATTCGCGGCGTCTGCGACCCAAGCGCCGAGGCTGCCGCCACACTGGCGCTGGCCGAGGGCGCACAGGTCAGCGCCCGCTCGGAACAAAACATGCAACGCTTTGATCTCGCCACCGTTCTGATACGGCAAAGGATACGCAGCGAGGCACCCGCTGCGGCTATCTAATCTATCTTATGCCCCCTACAACACGGCAACTGGTTTTTCGACGCTAATTCCCGCCCTCGCCACTGTTGCTGTGCTTGGCTTCCAACACATCATCTTCGTCCCAAAAACCAATATAAATC
>DDEJ01000020.1:12877-16778 GCA_002336405.1 Rhodobacteraceae bacterium UBA1957 | reverse complement strand
TGGTGCCCAGGAGAGGACTCGAACCTCCACATCCTTGCGAATACTAGCACCTGAAGCTAGCGCGTCTACCATTCCGCCACCTGGGCCACTATTGAAGACTGCACTTAATAATGTGTTCGCACCGTGTCAACGATGTTTTTGGTGTTTCGTACATCAGTTTATGACGGGTTGTTTCGCCAGCGTTGCCCGCGTAGGCTGTGTTCGAGCTAAAAAGCGGGAGTTTTTATATGTCACAGCTTGTCACAATTTTTGGCGGATCAGGGTTTGTGGGGCGTTATATTGCTCGCAGGATGGCGAAAGAAGGCTGGAGGGTCCGGGTTGCAGTTCGCCACCCGAACGAGGCCTTGTTTGTAAAACCCTATGGGGTGGTCGGCCAGGTTGAGCCTGTTTTGTGTAATATTCGCGATGAGGCGTCTGTGGTTCAGGCGCTTCAGGGGGCGGATGCGGTCGTGAACTGTGTCGGTGTGTTGGCCGAAATCGGCAAGAATAGTTTTGTCGCGTTACAGCGCGATGGCGCGGCGCGGATTGCGCGTCTTGCCGCAACCCATGGCGTCACACGGCTGGTCCATCTGTCTGCAATCGGTGCAGATGCAGATTCTAAGAGCTTGTATTCTCAGACCAAAGCAGGAGGAGAGCAGGCCGTCTTGGCGGCGTTTCCTGCAGCGGTTGTTCTACGACCATCAATTATTTTTGGGGCAGAAGACGCATTTTTTAATCGCTTCGCAGCGATGTCGCAATTCGGTCCGGTGTTGCCGATCATTGGAGCCGAAACCAAATTTCAGCCGGTCTATGTTGATGATGTTGCCCAAGCGGCGGTATCTGGCGCTTTGGGGCGGGCAAAACCGGGAATCTATGAATTGGGTGGCCCGGAAATATGCAGCTTTCGCGAGCTTATGGAAAAAATGCTGGTGGTGATCCAGCGCCGGCGTCTGGTTTTAAATGTGCCGTTTTTCGCGGCGCGTCTCATGGCGTTGGGCTTTGATACGGCGCAATTTTTGACACTGGGTCTGTTAAAAAACGGTATGATCACCCGTGATCAAGTCAAAAATCTAGGATCTGATAACGTGGTCGGCCAGACCGCAAAAACACTGGCGGATTTAGGAATTGAGCCTCTCGCTATGACTTCGGTGCTGCCTGATTATCTATGGCGTTTCCGGCCCTCGGGACAATATGCTGCGATCAAAGATTCTAGCCGTAATTTGAAATCGCACTGATTGCATTGACCGTAAAGTTTTTAAAGTTGTGCGATCACTGTGCCAGGGACTTTCGCCGGTACAAGCTTGCCTGCACTGGGCATCAAGGCTGAGAAGAATTTTGCCGGTGACGCGTTATCAGTGACCGTTATGGACCCGTTAGCATGAGGTTCCGGGACAATTCGGACTGTTGGAGCTGACCTGTAAACAACGTCAGCAGGATTTTGGGCCCAAGCAGGGTTGTATAAACCGAAATCTCATTTATGTCAGACTGAGCCAATAAAAGCTCACTCGTTGAATTCAAAAGGAACACGGTAAAATGGGGTATAGGATTGCGGTTGTAGGTGCCACGGGCAACGTAGGCCATGAAATGCTGAATATTTTGGCAGAGCGTGCGTTTCCCATCGATGAAATCGTTGCAATCGCCAGCCGCAAATCACTGGGAACAGAGGTGTCTTTTGGCGATAAGACCCTGAAAACTAAAGATCTCGACAGTTTTGACTTTACCGGCTGGGACATTGCGCTTTTTGCAGTGGGGTCAGAGGCCACCAAAATCTATGCCCCCAAAGCGGCGGCCACTGGCTGTGTGGTGATCGATAACAGTTCCCTTTACCGGTATGACCCGGATGTTCCGTTGATCGTGCCTGAGGTCAACGCAGAGGCGATTGTCGGTTATTCAAAGAAAAACATTATTGCCAACCCAAATTGTTCGACGGCCCAAATGGTCGTTGCGCTTAAGCCGCTGCATGATCGGGCGCGGATCAAGCGGGTTGTGGTGAGTACCTATCAATCTGTGTCAGGTGCCGGAAAAGCGGGCATGGACGAGCTTTGGGATCAAACAAAAGCAGTCTATAATCCCACCAGCGATGTACCGCCCAAAACATTTCCAAAGCAGATCGCTTTCAATGTGATCCCGCATATTGATACATTTATGGAAGACGGTACCACTAAAGAAGAATGGAAAATGGTCGCTGAGACGAAAAAAATTATCGACACGTCGATCAAAGTAACCGCGACCTGTGTTCGTGTGCCGGTTTTCGTTGGCCATTCAGAGGCGATTAATATCGAATTTGAGGAATTTCTCGACGAGGATGAGGCTCGCGATATCCTGCGCGAGGCGCCGGGCATTATGGTCATCGATAAACGAGAGAGCGGTGGCTATGTTACGCCGACAGAATGTGTTGGGGATTTTGCCACGTTTATCAGTCGTATCCGGCAGGACAGCACAATCGAGAACGGTCTCAACCTGTGGTGCGTCAGTGATAACTTGCGCAAAGGCGCTGCATTGAATGCGGTGCAAATTGCCGAAACACTTGGCCAGAGGGTCTTGAAAAAGGGCTGATTAGTTCAAGGGGTTCTGGTGCCCGAGCGCGTCACTTTGATGCATCTCGGGCCCTATCAAGCCCCGGCAGCCAGCCTGCCAATAGTAATGTATGCTAAACTGGCAGGAACGTGCTTGTTTTAGTATCAAAATACTCAAGCTCACCCTCGCCGATTTCGGTCCACAACCCGTGCAGGGCCAGCATGTCATTTTCCACGGCCTCACGGACAAACGGAAAACTCATCAAGTTTTCTAAAGATATCAAAACCGCCTCTTTTTCCAACATACGCACCTGTTTATGTTGGTCGGGCTCATCCTTTACGCGGTCGTAACCGGGGCGCAATATATCCATCCAGCGTCCCACAAAACTTGACGTTTTTTCCAAATCTGGCGCTTCGCCGCGACACATACTCAGACAGCCCTGAACACCGCCACAATTAGAATGTCCCAAGACAATAAGATGGGTCACCTTTAGGGCGCATACTGCATATTCTACAGCCGCGCTGGTGCCGTGGTGATCGCTGTCGGGTTGGTAGGGCGGTACCAAATTTGCCACATTGCGGTGGATGAAAAACTCGCCTTGATCGGCACCAAATATTGACGTCACATGGACCCTGCTATCACAGCAAGAGATGACCATCGCTCTGGGTCTTTGGTCTTCACCAGCTATTTTTTTATACCAAGCGTGGTTTTCAGAAAAGGTTGTAGCCTTCCAGCCTTGATAGCGCTGGACTAAATATTTGGGCAAAGGTTTGGCGAAATTCATCAGTACTCCGAGATATAAGATGTAGTGCTGTAATCGGTCTTAGCGGTATTTTGAATAAATTCCGAGGGAAAATTTGGCGTAACCTAAAGGAATTGGGAACTATTAAAGGTCAAAAATATGATTGCGGGAAAAAGGGGAACGATGTGGAACATGTAAAACTGAATCTACCGGATGAGCACAGTTGTTTGGATATAAAACCACTTTTGTCGATATGTCGAAATTTGGCCGTTCCTCAGGCGGCTGAATTACTATGTCGGGAAATGCAACAACTGGCGGATCTTTTAACCGAGTGTCAGCAAGGATATCAAAAGGCTGAATATTGTCTTACCCGTCAGAAACTTGAAGAAATCGAAGCCTTTAGCAAGCTGATTGGTTTGCCAGTTTTGGAGCGCGTGGCGCGCGATGTGCAAAACTGTATTGAAGTCTACGACCCGGTTGCCTTGTCGGGAACGATGTCGCGATTGTTGCGCATGGGCGAGCAGTCGTTGACTGCAATCTGGGATTTGCAGGACAGAATGCATTAACCCCAAAGCCGACCGATACGTCGACTTTTGAGCAAAGTTCAATGATGCCACAAAAGCTATGGTCGCTGCCGCTGCAGGTACCGTTTCTTTTTGGTGA
>DDEJ01000020.1:0-12503 GCA_002336405.1 Rhodobacteraceae bacterium UBA1957 | reverse complement strand
TGGGGGTATCTCAAAGCTTTGTTAATTTATTTTAAAAACCGTGTGGTCGCAGACCTGTTTTGCAAACGGTTAAGATCGTTACGTGAGTGCGATCTGGTGCAAGCGCCGCGCGGCAGGTAGTTTCATTGGTGTAAAACGTTGTACCTGATTTTAAATAATTCATTCGAACTTAAGGCATGCTGCTCTTGCAGGTCTGAAAGGGCGGGGTACAGTGGGGCTCGACACAAGCAAGGATCCCAACTATGCCACTCACCTTCGCCAAGGCCACAAAGACCTCCATTCCGGTTATCGTTTTGGACAGCTCCGCCTTGGAAGATTGGCGCGATGCGCAACCAACGCGAGTACGTAATTGGGTGACGTCATCAACATTCACCGCAGCGCTGGGTCAGGTCCTTATGGTGCCGTCAGATTTGGGTGAACACCTATGCGCGCTGATGGGGTATGGCTCTGCCTCCAAGCGTAAAAGGGGCCGTTTTGCTTTGGCTGATGCGGTAAATAAATTGCCTGAGGGCTGTTACCATCTGCAGCAGGGCTTGCCGGAGGCAGATTTGGATGAGCAGGCACTCGGTTGGCTACTTGCAGGGTACAGCTTTGAAAAATATCGCAAAAGCCCGCTGCCTGCGGTGCAATTTAAAGTACCCAAAGGGGTCAATGCCGTGCGTCTTGAGGTGATTGCTGCAGGTGAAGCTCTGACACGCGATCTGGTTAACACACCTGCCAGTGATATGGGCCCAGACCAGCTCGAGGCTGCCTGTCACGATCTGGCGGAGCGGTTTGATGCGCAGGTCGACGTGATCACGGGAGCGGCGCTGCTGGTTCACAACTTGCCGCTGATCCATGCGGTGGGGCGCGCGGCAGATCAGCAACCGCGCCTGATTGATATGCGATGGGGCACACAGGGTCCAACATTGACCTTGGTGGGAAAGGGCGTGTGTTTTGACACCGGTGGCTTGAACCTGAAACCTGGAAACTCGATGGGCCTGATGAAAAAAGACATGGGCGGTGCGGCTAATGTTCTGGGCTTGGCGCAGATGATTATGGCGCTCGACCTGCCATTGCGCTTGCGGGTGCTGATCCCGGCGGTTGAGAATGCGGTCAGCAGCAACTCCTTCCGTCCGCAGGATATCTTGACATCGCGCAAGGGGCTGACGGTCGAGATCAACAATACCGACGCCGAGGGGCGGCTGGTTCTGGCTGATGCGCTGGCGCTGGGCGACGAAGAACGTCCCGATCTGATGATCTCTATGGCGACCCTAACAGGGGCAGCACGGGTTGCCGTTGGCCCTGATCTGGCCCCCTTTTATACCGATAGTGATGCTTTGGCACAGGTGCTTTCAATCAGCGGTGCAAGGGTGGCCGATCCGGTTTGGCGGATGCCGTTTTGGGATCCTTATGAATCTCTGATCGAGCCGGGTATCGCCGATCTAGACAATGCGCCGGCTGGCGGGTTCGCCGGCTCGATTACCGCAGCACTGTTTTTGCGGCGCTTTGTCGAACAGGCCAAAGACTATGTCCATTTCGATATTTATAGTTGGCAGCGCACAGCAGCTCCGGGGCGCAGTAAAGGCGGATTGGGGCAAGGGCCGCGCGCGCTGCTCGAGGCACTGCCCCACCTGTTGGCGTTGTGACTGACCGCCGTCTTAGGGCTGCGAATGCGCATGTTGCAGCGATCGCTTTGCAAGGGCAAGTGACAGCACCGCGCTATGTCAAAGGGGTGGCACAGCAGGTGATTGTACCGGTGGCCGACTTATGTGCAGCGGCAAATGGGCCGCGTGACCGGCAACTTTTGTTGGGCGAGCAGGTTTGCGTATTTGATACTCAGGATGGTTGGTCATTTGTCCAAGTGGATAAAGACGGGTATGTCGGCTATCTGAACGCCGACCAGTTAGGCGCTGTGCAGGCCTCAAGCCACTGGATCAGCGCTGCGGCGACGCATCTTTATCCAAGGGCTGATTTTAAAGTCAAAGAGGCGGCACGATTATCCCTTGGCGCAACTGTGGCTGTCACAACAACTGTGGACCGCTTTAGCCAAACGCCTTTTGGCTGGATACCAACGGCGCATCTATCACCTGTGTCATCCCGCCCAGCCGATCCTGTTGCCGTAGCAGAGCACCTGTTGGGTACGCCGTATTTATGGGGTGGCAACAGCCGTGATGGCATTGATTGTTCGGGTTTGGTCCAATTGGCGTGCTGGATCTGTGGGTTTGACTGTCCAGCGGACAGTGATCTGCAGGCCGCATCCTTGGGTGTTGAGATGGACAGTGACGCACAGGTGCGGCGTGGTGATCTGTTGTTTTGGCATGGGCACGTTGCCTTTGCGGTGGATCGCGACACGCTGCTGCATGCAAATTCTGGACATATGGCGACGGTCTATGAACCTCTCGAGATCGCAGTTGACCGGATTGCGGCGCAAGGCGACGGGGAAATCACTCTGCGACGACGCCTGAGCCAGTCAAAAAATAGCTCTATCAATCACACGATTACAACGGAGAAGACAGATGAATGATACTTTCTTCCATCCGGTTTCCGGATTCGAGTTGCCACGGTTCGCCGGGGTGCCAACCTTTATGCGCCTGCCGCATGTAGCGCCGGACCATCCACGCTTTTCAGATGTGCAGATCGGTCTGATTGGTGTGCCATGGGATTCTGGAACCACCAACCGTCCAGGGCCGCGCCACGGGCCGCGTCAGCTGCGTGACGCCTCAACAATGATCCGTGCGCAACACTGTGTGAGCGGCATCCGCCCATATGAGGCGGCCAATTGCGCCGATCTGGGGGATGTCGGGCCGAATCCAGTGGATATCATAGATAGTATGGAGCGGATCACCGCGTTTTATAAAACGGTAAAAAGCGCGGGGATTCTGCCTTTAACTGCGGGGGGAGATCATCTGACGTCGCTGCCCGTCCTGAAAGCACTGGCGCAGGATGCTCCCTTGGGGATGATCCATTTTGACAGTCATACTGATTTGTTTAATAGCTATTTTAATGGGTCGCTCTATACCCACGGTACGCCGTTTCGCCGTGCTGTTGAAGAGGGATTTCTCGATCCTAAACGGATGGTCCAAATCGGCATTCGTGGCACCCAATACGATTTAGAAGATTACGATTTCGCCAAGGCAGAGGGTATTCGCATCATCCCGATAGAAGAGTTTTTTGATCGTGGGGTACCTGATGTAATGCAAGAAGCCCGCGAAATTGCCGGCACCGGTGATACCTATATTTCGTATGATATCGATTTTGTAGACCCAACATTTGCGCCGGGTACCGGCACGCCGGAAGTTGGCGGGCCCAACAGTTATCAGGCGCTGCAGGTGGTGCGCGAGTTACAAGGCGTGCGGATCGTGGGTGCGGATATGGTTGAGGTTTCACCACCGTTTGATCAATCCGGTGGCACCGCTTTTCTGGGGGTGTCGATTATGTTCGAACTGTTGTGTCAGATGGCAACTCAAGTTTAGAGCGCGGGTTTCGATCTGCCTGAAACGGGCACGGGCTTGTCTGATGATACCCGCAGATCGTCATATCTAACATCACATGGTCCCGATAGGCGCGTCTTTGGGTGAGGCCCCTGTAAAAGGGCGCCAGATTTGGCAACGCCTCGCGGGTGATTTCGATATTACAATAGAGGTATAGGATATGACCAAACTGAATATCTGCTAAACAAAAGCTGTCGCCTGCCAGAAACCTGTTGTGGCTCAATTGTGCCTCGGCGATTTTGAACTTTTGCTCAAACAATGCGACGGTGGCATGAATGGCGGGCCAGCTGCGGTCGGGTGCTGCAGTGCGGATGACGCGCCAAAACACCGGTCTAGTAAAGGCTCATGCAATGTTGATCTTTGCCCATTCGGCCCATTGATCAACCTGAGATTGACGTTCGATGCCAGTTGGCCAAAAGGGGGGCTCAACGTATTTGCGGCACAGGGACCTCAGAATTTTACCAGTTCCCCAGATCGGCGGACCGGCCCCCTCTTACAAAATCGGAAGGGTCTGATTGGGGGCCAATGCAGCAAACTGGACGCTGTTTGTGCCACCAAACCTACCGCCGACATTGTGTCTTTGAGCCGGCAGGCCAATTTCTGCACTACACCAGATCAATGTCTGAACGTTCGACGAGGACCTGCGTCCCCAGACTGTGAGGATGACTTATTCCTCGACAGCGCGGATCAGTTTGCGCTCTAACACCCGCAGGACGGTTTTAAGGTCACTGCCGCGTTTAATAATATGGCCGTCCATGCCGATTACTGCATATTGACCTTGGCGGTTGCGCAGTTTTGGGCGTTTTTCGATCCGGTACAGCGGGTACTCGGCGGTGCGTCTAAATATTGAAAAGACCGCCACCTCGCTCAGGCATGAAATGCCGTAATCTCGCCATTCACCTGCGGCAACCATACGACCGTAAAGCGATAGGATCACGCTAAGTTCGGGACGCTGGAAGGCGACTTGGTCGACAGACTGGGCGGAGCTAAACGTTGTCACAGAGTTCATGACAACACAGTTGCGTTGATTTGTTCTGAAATCAAGTTGTTTGGCCGTTTTTCCTGCAAATCTTGTAATCTGCCTCAGCGGTTTTGAAAAATCACAAAAATTTTCTAAGTCGACCTTTTCTTATAAATACGGAACGCTGGCGCGGTAAGAAGCCGGTATACGACTTCTTGGACGTAAAGTGCTTTTACACTGTATCTTGATGGGCTCGGCAGGTCTTTTTCTGCGGTGCGATAAATTTATCAGGGGGAAGGGCACAGCCATTGGCTAGATTATTTTTTATCCTAAATAGCAAGCTCGTACTGAGCTATTTTTGCTGCAATGCGCCTGCACGGTCTTGTGAAGAATATCCACAAAACCATTATAAAGTCACACTTGCGTCCTCATATTTTTAACGGCTCCACTTGGTGTTCACGATAAACTAGCCCAAGCGCTCCATGAGAGATCGCTTGGAGCTGCTGCCGCAAAGACAGTGCTTATTCTGCACAGAAAGTATGCAATGACCCAGAGTATTAGGGGCGGTGCGCAGGGCCAAGTCTGCAGAGAACCGCGCCTTTTGGAGACTGTGCAAATCAGCCGCGGCCGCGATAGCTGGGTACGCCTTGGTCCGGAATCCAGCAGTCTTGAGGTGCGGGGCCAGTTTGATAGAACACGTCAATTGGGATGCCGCCACGCGGGTACCAATAACCACCGATCCGCAACCATTGCGGGCTTAGAAAATCGACAAGCCGCTTGCCGATTGATACCGTGCAGTCTTCGTGAAACGCCCCGTGATTGCGAAAAGCCCCGAGATAGAGCTTCAATGATTTGCTTTCGACCAGCCAAGCACCCGGCACATAATCAATCACCAGATGGGCGAAATCAGGCTGTCCGGTCATCGGGCAGAGCGAGGTGAATTCCGGCGCGGTAAAGCGTACGGCATAGGTGGTTCCGGTCTGCGGGTTTTCCACCCTTTCCAAAACTGCTGTCTCGGGACTGTCCGGCAGTGCCGTTTGTCCGCCAAGCTGTTGCAGGTTTTCGTAAATACTAGAGGACATAGCCCTGTTCCTTTCTGACTTTTTTAAACGCCACGTTTATTGCCCCACAGTAAGACATGCAGTTGTGGCAACACCCGCGCCTCAAACCACCGGTCCTCGGTCACCTTGTCGACCAGCCAGTGCAGTCGGTCCATCACCCCAACCTGATCGACGCAAGCGCCGTCATCCTCAGCGGGTGGTGGAGTATGATTGCCTGGCTGCAGATACATTGCCAATGTCGGATAGCGTGTGGCCGTCTGTTTGGCATAGTGATAATCGGCGTCATCAAATATGACGATTTTCAACACCACCTGTGGCGACTGACCAGCTGCTGCCAGACACTTGTCAAAGGCTGACCAATCGGTATCCATGCCGCTCGAGGGCGGTTTTGGGCTCAACACCAGCGTATCGATTTTGGCAAACCAGTCCTTTGCCACCGAGCCTTGGGTTTCAAGTGCAAACCGGTAACCGTCTGCGTGGCCACGGCGGATAAGAGCACCAAAAGGCTGGATCGCAGGATTGCCACCAGACAGCGAGACGGTCAGCGGCTGGCCGCCTGACAGATCGGTGATTTTGTCCCAAACCGCGCCAGTGCTCATCGCCGCCCAGTCATGGCGGTATTTGGGGTCGACTGCGTGCAGGCTGTCGCACCACGAACAGCGGTAATCACAGCCTCCGGTACGAACAAAAACCGTCGGCAAGCCGATCAACACGCCCTCGCCTTGAATCGTCGGGCCAAAAATTTCGCTGACGCGTATCTTGGCGTCACTGGCCGTGGTCGGCGGCTCTGCGTTGGTCGGCTCGCGGGTTGGCTTGATGAGGGCGGGTGTCATGGACGGTACTCGGCCCATGTCTTAGGGGTTTCGCTAATCTTGACGGCCGAGACTTCGGGCCAATGTGGCGCGCACCAGTCGTATAGATGTTTGGCTAAGCGTTCAGCTGTGGTCTGGTCGTGACCCAGAACCTCGTTGAGGTGGCGATGATCAAGATTTTGATCAATATAATGTTTTAAAGCAGTGAGGTCTTGATAATCGCGAATGAACCCGTGGCTGTTCAGCGTCTCAGCGGTCAATTCGACAACCACGATGTAATTGTGTCCGTGCAGGCGGGCACATTGATGATCTTCTGGCAAACCGATTAGTTGATGCGAGGCGGAGAAATGAAATTCTTTGGAAATGCGGTACATTATGTTCCCTCTGCCAACGGATTGGCTGTGATGGCTTGGCGCCAGAAATCCGGGTCATCATAGCGCGTTGGATCAGTGACATTGGCAATCTCAAAAGCCTCGCGGCGCTCAACGCAGGTGCCGCAGCGGCCGCAGTGATGCGCTCCGCCTTTGTAACATGACCATGTCGCGTCGAACGGGGCCTTGTGGGTGACGCCGTCGCGCACAATATCGGCTTTGCTGAGGTGGACATACGGGGTGAAAAGGTTGATGTCGGCATAGCCCTCAAGTGCGCGGTCTTGCATTGTTTGAAACGCGTTGATAAATCCCGGGCGGCAATCGGGATAGATAAAGTGATCACCGCCATGCACGGCTGCGGCCACTGCGTCAGCTTTTTTTGCTGCGGCAATTCCAAAGGCGATGGTTAACATTATGGCATTGCGATTGGGCACCACGGTGACTTTCATACTGTCTTCTGCATAATGGCCATCGGGCACATCGATGGCATCGGTCAATGCCGATCCGCTAAGCGCGGCCCCGATAGCACGGATATCAATGATGTGGTGGGGCACGCCAAGCCGGGTGCTGCAAGCTGCGGCGAAATCCAGCTCTTTTTTATGGCGCTGGCCATAATCAAACGACAACAGAGCCGTGAGGTCCTGCTGTGCGGCAACGCGGTGGGCCAGCGTCACAGAATCCAATCCGCCAGAGCAGATCACAATCGTTTTCATTCTTTTGTCCTTGTTTTGACCGGGTAGGCTGCGACCGGTATTCTGAACGATAAGGCACCAGTACGGTGGAAACTGTGCATATTCAACCTATTTTCAGCACGGAATGTCAAAGTCGCTTGCGCTTTGCACCCAAAGTTATTACCAGCAAGTTCAGTAGCCGTTGGGGTGCTCCGCTATGGGGCTGAGAGACGTCAGTTAACCCATCGAACCTGATCCGGACAGTGCCGGCGTAGGAAACGGACACGTTAAAGATCCGATTGGGTCAAATTTGTTTTCGTTTGATACGCCTTGCGTGAGGTAGAATGAAACAGATCTTCAAAGCTCTTACAATTGCGGGCTCGGACAGTGGCGGCGGTGCTGGCATTCAGGCTGACCTCAAGACCTTTTCGGCGCTGGGGGTTTATGGCGCAAGCGTTATCACCGCGATTACGGCCCAGAATACCTGCGCTGTGACGGCAGTGCAGGGTCTGGCCCCGGACCTTGTGTCGGCACAAATTGATGCGGTTATGGATGATATTGCCATAGATGCGGTCAAGATTGGCATGTTGGCAGATCCAGAGATCGTAAATGTGGTAGCAGTAAAACTGGCAGGCTTTGAGGGACCGATTGTGCTTGATCCGGTGATGGTTGCAAAATCTGGGGACGCTTTGCTTACCGATGATGCAGTTCAGTACCTCATCGAGCGTTTGATCCCACTAGCAACGGTCTTGACCCCAAACCTGCCCGAAGCGGCACGGCTGGTAAACCAACCCATGGCCGAAACACCGGCGCAGGTTATTGCGCAGGGTCGGGCGATCCTGAACCTTGGCGCGGCTGCAGTGGTGATGAAGGGTGGGCATGGACGCGGGGCAATCTGTACCGATTATCTGGTTCAACCTGAGACCGACTATAGCTATCAACAGCCAAGGATCGCCACTGAAAACACGCATGGAACCGGCTGCACCCTTTCGTCGGCGATTGCGGCCTTTCTTGCGCAAGGTGTGCCGTTAGATAGGGCGGTGCAAAAAGCGATTGACTGGTTGCACGGCGCGGTGCAGGCCGCCGATCAGCTGTCGGTTGGGCAGGGTCACGGGCCTGTGCATCACTTTTACAAGTTTTGGCAATGACACAGGCCTATACCGTGATTGGTGGTGGTGTGATGGGCCTGTGCGTTGCAACCGAATTAATGGGCCGCGGGGCTGATGTCTGCGTTGTTGATCACGCGCTTCAGCCTGGCCCCCATGCCTGTTCTTGGTGGGCCGGTGGCATGTTGGCGCCGTTTTGTGAAAGTGAAACAGCGGCAGAGCCGGTGGTGCGATTGGGTCAAGAAGCCGCAGCGTGGTGGCAGGCTCACGGTGTGGCGGTCACCCGTCAGGGCTCATTGGTTTTGGCGCTGGGGCGCGATCAGGGCGATCTGGATCGATTTGCCCGCCGGACTGAACATCACACGCCGCTGGACCGCGCTGGCATTGACCATCTTGAGCCGGATCTCGACGGCCGCTTTACGCGCGGGCTGTATTTTGAGACAGAGGCGCATCTGTCACCGCGCGCGGCGCTTGGTGAGTTGCGTACGCGTTTGCATGCCGGTGGTGTCGGCTTTGACACTGCCTTGCCCGAGCGGCGGGGGGTCACCTTTGATTGTCGTGGGCTTGCCGCCCGGGATGCGCTGGGTGATCTGCGTGGGGTCAAAGGCGAAATGGCCGTGCTGCAGTGCTCAGAGATCAATTTGCAAAGACCTATACGCTTGCTGCATCCGCGCATTCCGCTTTATATCGTGCCGCGCGGAGATGGGGTTTATATGCTGGGGGCGACCCAAATTGAGGCCTCTGAACGCTCGCGCGCCACCGTGCGATCCGTACTCGAGTTGCTGACCGCCGCCTATGCGCTGCACCCGGCGTTTGGTGAGGCTGAACTGATTGAAATCGGGGTCGACGCGCGTCCGGCCTTTCCTGACAACCTGCCACGTATCCGGCGGCGGGGCGAGACAATTTATATGAACGGACTGTTCCGGCATGGCTTTTTGCTGGCCCCAGCGATGGCGCGGATGGCGGCGGATTTGGTCTGTAAAGACATTGTTCCGGAGGTGATGGATGAAGATCTTGGTGAACGCTGAAACAAAAGATGTCTCTGCGCATGTGCTCAGTGATATCTTGGTCGAGTTGGGCTATGGCGACGTTAAAATTGCCACAGCTTTGAACGAGGCTTTTGTGGCCAAAATGGCGCGCACGCAGACCAATGTGGTTGCGGGCGACCGGCTTGAAATTGTCACCCCAAGGCAGGGTGGCTGAGATGCGACAGTTCTATGGGACCACTTTGTCGTCACGGCTGATGCTGGGAACGGCGCAATACCCCTCTCCGGCGATACTTTCCGACGCGTTCCGGCGCTCGGATGCAAGTGTGGCAACGGTTTCTGTACGGCGCGAGGCGGGGCGTGGCGGCGAGGGGCAGGATTTTTGGGATCTAATTGCGGCGCTGGGCGTCAAAGTGTTGCCCAATACGGCGGGGTGTCATTCGGTGCGTGAGGCAGTCACCACTGCGCATATGGCGCGCGAGTTATTCGACACCACTTGGATCAAATTAGAGGTGATTGGCCATAGCGATACGCTGCAACCCGATCCGTTTGGTTTGGTTGAGGCGGCAAGAATTCTTTGTGACGATGGCTTTGAGGTCTTTCCCTATACAACTGAAGATCTGGTGCTGGCTGACCGCTTGCTCGAGGCGGGTTGTCAGGTTTTGATGCCTTGGGGGGCGCCGATTGGCACCGGACTTGGTTTGAATAATATTTATGGCTTGCGCAGCCTGCGGGCACATTTTCCCGATGTTGCGATGGTGATTGATGCTGGGCTGGGCCTGCCCAGTCATGCCGCGATGGCCATGGAGCTAGGCTATGACGCAGTGCTGTTGAATACCGCAGTGTCAAAAGCGGGCGATCCGGCGCAGATGGCCAAGGCTTTTGCGTGTGCAGTCGAGGCTGGTTTTTTGGCCCATCAGGCTGATCCGATGCCTGCGCGTGACATGGCTGCGCCGTCCACACCCGTGATTGGAAAGGCTTTTCTCGAATGACATTTGACCGATTTTACCCTATTTTTGACCATCCTGATTGGCTCAAAAGGCTGCTGCCGCTTGGGGTGCGCTTGGTACAGCTGCGCTTGAAAAATGTACCGCAGGAAACGCTGCGCCCCATGATTGCGGCCGCGCAAACCCTGTGCCGTGATGCGGGCAGCGTGCTTGTCGTCAATGATCATTGGCAGGCCGCAATTGATGAGGGATGCGATTTTATTCATTTGGGACAGGAAGATCTCGACGAGGCCGATTTGCCTGCAATCCGGCGCGCTGGCTTGCGGGTGGGGGTCAGCACGCATGATCACGCCGAGTTGGATCGCGCTTTGCACTTGCAGCCCGATTACGTCGCACTTGGGCCAGTCTATCCGACGATTCTGAAAAAGATGAAATGGCATCAACAGGGTCTTGAGCGGGTTACCGAATGGAAACAGCTGATTGGTGATACGCCGCTGGTGGCGATTGGTGGCATGTCGGTTACTCGCAGCGCCGGCGCATTTGCAGCTGGTGCCGATATCGTCTCTGCGGTGACCGATATCACGCTGAACAGCGACCCCGAAGCCCGGGTGCGGGCTTGGATCGACGCAACGCGATGAGCCGCTATGCGCGCCAGATTGCTGTACCGGGATTTGGCTCTGGGGCGCAGGACCGGTTGCGCACCGCGCATGTGTTGGTGATCGGTGCTGGTGGTTTGGCGGCGCCTGTATTGCAATATCTTACTGGCGCAGGGGTTGGAAAAATCTCACTAGTCGACCCCGATCAAGTCGCGCTTTCAAACCTGCACCGTCAAACTTTGTTTGTGCATGATGATCTTGGCCAACCCAAGGCAACGGCTGCTGTAAATCATATGCAACGCCTTAACCCTGAGGTGTCGTTTGTTGCCCATAATGTGGCATTGGGTCCGGCCAATGTTGCAGATTTGATCCGCGGTGTGGATCTGGTGCTGGATTGTGCCGACAGTTTTGCCGCGAGTTATATTTTATCGGACGCCTGTCAACCGCTGGGGCTGGCGTTGATCAGTGCCTCGGTGGTTGGCATGGCAGGCTATTGCGGTGGTTTTTGTCGTACAGCCCCCTCATTGCGGGCCGTATTCCCAGACTTGCCTGACCGGATGGCTAGCTGTGCCGAAGATGGCGTCCTTGGTCCGGTAGTTGGGGTGATTGGTGGACTTCAGGCGCAGATGGCTATCGCTGTTTTGGCCGGGCTTGTGCCCTCGCCTTTGGGACAATTGGTAACGTTTGATGCAGACGGGTTTCGTTTTGGGGGCTTTCGTTTTGACACTGCCCCCGAGCCGGAAAGCTATTTTGACTTTATCGCGGCGGATGACTTTGACAGCCAAGATTTCATTATTGACCTGCGCGCTGCGCAAGAAGCGCCCTTGGCCCATCCAAATGCGGTGCGGGCGCAGGTTTTAGACATTGGATCGCAAGGCCCCTTGCCCGATATAACTCAACGGGCGGTGCTGTGCTGCGCGTCTGGGCTGCGGGCTTGGCAGGCGGCTGATCGTTTGGCAGCTGCCTGGTCAGGACGCATTGTTCTGGCCGCGCTGGGAAAAGAGCCTTTTAACTAGGGAACACCAGACAAAACCAGCTTTTGACAAAAAAACGAGGCGAACAACCCAACCAAATCACTTATCCACGTGATTTGGGACAATGCAGCCGGCCACTGCTGTGCGGCGGTCAAGATATGGCTCTCACGTCCGAAATGCCACATCCATCTGATCCAGTTACCCACATATTGCCCGCACCTGAACCCGATTGAGCGTCTCTGGGCAGTCCTGGCATGCCCATGTCACGCTCAACCGCTTTTATACCGCTCAGAAGCAGTTCACTAAGACCATATTGCCCTGTTTGCGAAAAAGATTGCCAAAAAGTGGACGGATTTCCGAAGTCAGGTTTCAGACAGCTTTGCATCATCTCTCACCAAAACTTTTGGGTTTTGGTATAACGAGAGCGCAACCTAACTTGCGGATTCCCAATGTGTGAATCCTTTGTTCAGACTTAGCATGCAAAAACCTTTCGCCACCCAGCCTGAACTTTTTGTCATCATGCGCGAGCTTGACCATCGTGCGCT
>DDEJ01000019.1:6219-6465 GCA_002336405.1 Rhodobacteraceae bacterium UBA1957 | reverse complement strand
TTGCCTTTACCCGACCCGGATTGCGCGGCCTCAACAGGTGGTGCATCAATGATGTGTATACGCCCCTGCGTCAAAATAATGTTTTTGGCATCAAGCTGGTGGTTGATCTCTCCCAATAACCGTTCCCACAGATCGTGTTTAACCAGTTGATTGCGAAACCGACCCAGTGTTGATGCCTCAGCAACATCGCCGCCCAGTTCAAGGTGGCAAAACTTACGAAACAGCAGGTCACAATAAAGCCATTGC
>DDEJ01000019.1:0-5819 GCA_002336405.1 Rhodobacteraceae bacterium UBA1957 | reverse complement strand
CAAAAGCGGATAACTGGGGCGGCCCGTTTTAGCGGCATAACTCGAGGACAGGATAGGCTTAATTTTAGACCAGTCTTAAACCGCCTCAGTGTCGTCAAGCGCATGAAGCGCACGATGGTCAAGCTCGCGCGTGGTGACAAAAAGTTCAGGCTGGGTGGCGAAAGGTTTTTGCATGCTAAGTCTGAACAAAGGATCCACACAATGGGAATCCGCAAGTTAGGTTGCGCTCTCTAGATGTATTTTTGAATAGAGCACTAAGCTGGCCTTATTATCACTGCGGTTTTGGCGTCGTGAAAGAGTTTAAATAAATCTCTAGAATTCAGTTGTTGATCAGGGACCTTTGTTATTCGTAAACACTTCGTTTCGCAGGCCCAAACAAGCTTCGACACTGCTTGCGGTGTGTCCTAAGATAAGACAGACTGAATGGGGGCCACTGACCGGCTTTTTATGAAAAGGTGTGGGATGCAAACAGTTTCTTTGGCTGGGTACAGTGATAAACTCTCGGGTCGACCGGGCGATGAAATTAATTTTATGGTGTCGTCTCAGTTGGACGCCCCCTATGAAGCACGCTTGTTTCGCTCGATAAGCGCTGACCCCAATCCGGCTGGTGCCGGCCTTGTCGAACATGGGTGTGAGACGTTTTTTCCAGATCAGAAATTTCCTTCCCGACGTCAAAGCTTTCACCCTGGATCGCATCTTTTAAGTGTCGCACCATTGGTACTGGGCGCGCAACGCGCGATTAGTATGTCATTGCTGGTGTATCCGACGCTGCAAACGCCGGCGACGCAAACGCTTTTGTCCTTTGGGCGGTTCGCGCTTGAATTAAACGCGCAAGGCGGGCTCACACTGCGCGCGGGTGCGGTGGCAATTTCGACCCCCGAGGCGGCGACATTCCGGCAATGGTCACGGGTGCAGGCCACCGTCGAGGCATCAGGCCAGATGTCGATTTTTCTCGAAGGTCTTTCGGTTTCGCCGACCCAAACGCACGCGCAGACAGACGGCGGTGGCGCAGTTGATTTGTCTCAGCAAGAGGTGGTTATGATCGCCGCAGCGCCTGGAGCTGAGGGTGCGGTCTCATGTTTCAACGGCAAAATCGAGGCGCCACAGATCACGGCTGACGACCATGTCATTGCAGCTTGGGATTTTGCGCGCAATATCTCGGGGATGACAGTGCCTGCGCAGGTAGGTCCCGATCTGGCGCTGGTGAATGTGCCTACGCGGGCGGTGACTGGTGCGCTTTGGGATGCCAGTGAAATGAACTGGCGACACAAACCCGCCCACTATGCTGCGATTTCGTTTCATCAAGATGAGATTTATGACTTTGACTGGGAGGCGGACTTCAGTTTTGTCATTCCACCCGATCTGCCATGTGGGGCCTACGTAATGCGCATCAGCTGTGGTGATGCCTATGACGCGATGCCGTTTTTTGTTTGCCCCGAGCTTGGCAAGCCACGGGCCAAGCTTTGTGTTTTGGTCTCGACGTTTACCTATGTAGTCTATGGCAACCATGCACGTCCCGACTACGAGCCGTCTTGGCTTGAGCGGATTGCAGACTGGGGGGCTTATCCCAATAATCCTGCGGTGTTTAGCAATTACGGTTTGTCGACCTATAACAATCACCGCGATGGATCAGGGATATGTCATGCCTCGCACAGGCGGCCTTTGTTTAACATGCGCCCGGGCTATTTGACTTTTGGTCAGGCCGAATGCTCTGGGTTGCGGCACTTTCAGGCTGATAGCCATCTGATTTCGTGGTTGCACGCCAAGGGGATTGAGTATGACATCGTCACCGATGAAGAGTTACACAACGACGGTGTCGCTGCACTTCAAGGATATGCGGCGCTGGTCACCGGCAGCCACCCGGAATATCATACTGCTGAAACGTTGGACGCGCTTACCGCGTACCGTGATCAGGGCGGGGCGCTGCATTATCTGGGGGGCAACGGGTTTTATTGGCGTATCGCGCGTCACACTGAGGATCCTGCTTTGTTGGAAATCCGGCGGGCCGAGGATGGCTTGCGCGCCTGGGCCTCAGAGCCGGGAGAGTATTACAATGCCTTTGATGGGGCTTATGGCGGGTTGTGGCGTCGCAGTGGGCGGGCGCCGCAAAAATTGGTTGGGGTTGGTTTTACCGCGCAGGGCGTATTCACTGGCATGCCCTATCACCGCGTCTGTCATGATCCAAATTTCGATTGGGTGTTCGATGGCATTAAAACCGATGTGATTGGTGACTTTGGCTTCAGTGGCAATGGCGCTGCGGGATTTGAACTGGATCGCACCGACGCCACGCTCGACAGTGGCCATGACATTACCATTCTCGCGCAATCCTATGATACCGAAAACGAATTTATGCTTGTTCCCGAAGAGCAGTTGACCCATTTGACCAATATGTCCGGCGGACCCGAAGATGCGGTCCGGCGCGCGGATATGGTGTATTTTGAGACCGAAGGCGGTGGTCGGGTGTTTTCGGTTGGCTCGATCACTTTTTGTGGCAGCCTGCCGTGGAATAATTTTGACAACAACGTGTCACGGCTACTCCATAATGTTCTATCCCATAGTCTGGGAAGGACATAGCCATGGAACGCCCCAGCCAACGGGCTTGCAGGGCGCTTACAGTGCTGACAAATCGGGCTGGCGCCATGGCCCCAATGCCGCCTCATAGGCGGCTCCAATCTGCAGGCTGAGGGGTTCATGCCCGGCGCGTGTCACAATTTGCAAGCTGGTCGGCAGCCCCTGAAGGGTGGGGGCCATTGGCAGGGATAAAGCCGCCATATCGAGATAGTTGAACGGTCGGGTGAAATGCCCCGGAGAAATGTCTTGATCAATATCGCTTAATTTAGGCGCAGCTTGGGCGACTGTCGGTGTAAGCAGAGCGTCAAACCCGATCATTGCTGCGCGGAACTGGTCCTGTGTGTCGGTCTTTTGGCTTAAGTTCACTGCATGGCTTTCGGCTGTCATCCCGCGGCCGGCCAGCATGCGTTTGCGCACGTCTTCATCCATCGGGTTTTGGGCCACCTCATAAAGTGCTTTGTGATAACCATAGCCCTCGAAAATGGTAATCGCCCCATTGGCATCGGCCAGATCGCAATAGCGCTCTGGCGCGTTAAATACCGCAATCTGCGCACCCAGCGAAGCCAGAATATCCACTGCCGCATCATAGTTTTTCAACATCTCTGCGTCACAGACCTGCCGTTCACTGTCGTCAAGAATACCCAGTTTCAACCCCTGAACACCGGCGCCATGAAAGGCAAACAGACCGTGGCCGTTTTGCAGGTCTTGATCTATGGCCCAACCCTCGGTGCCGCGCAAAACCGCGAGCATCAGTGCGACATCTGCGACCGAGCGTGCCATCGGGCCCGGGGTGTCCAATGTATGTGACAGCGGATAAATGCCGTCTGTGGGCAGATAGTCTTTGCTAACTTTGAGCCCAGTAAGGCCACAATAAGCCGCAGGCAGGCGCACTGAGCCGCCGGTATCTGTGCCAGTAGCACATGTGACCAAATCGCTAGCCACAGCAACGCCAGATCCGGCAGAGGATCCCCCCGGCACCCGCGCCGTTTCCAAATCCCACGGGTTGCGCGGCGTGCCCATCCGTTGATTTGTGCCCCAACCACCCAGTGCGCATTCGACGGTCTTGGTTTTGCCGAGCAGAATGCCACCTGCTGCAATCAAGCGCCGAACAAGGGTGCCGCTTTGCTCAGAGATGCGATCTTGCAGGGCAAGTGAGCCGCAAGCAGTCACCCGCCCATCCACATCGAATATATCTTTTAAGGCAAAAGAAATGCCGTGGAACGGGCCGATGCGATGCCCTGCCGCTATTGCCAAATCTGCAGCTTTTGCTGCCTGCATTGCGTCATCTGCATACACGGCCTGATAACTGCCAAGCACAGGATCTCGCTTGGCTATGCGCTTTAATTGAGCTTCGACCACGTCGCTGGGTTTGAGCGTTTTCCGGCCAAATGCCTCAGACAGAGCCGTCAAAGACGGGGCGGGTGCTGTCGGGTTGGTGGTCATGGTGCAATTTGCCTTGGTTATCGGTGTGTGGCGCGGCGTCGCGTGCTCCCCCGTGACACAGGGTTATATGGTGGCCTGCCGGTTCCAGTTTTGCCCCGGAACAGCCGCCAGCAGATCGCGGGTATAGCTGTGCTGCGGCGCGTCAAAAATATCCCCAGTGGCACCGGTTTCAACAATCTCACCATAACGCATTACCGCAAGCCTGTCACACACCTGTGCCGCAACCCGCAGATCATGGGTGATGAACAACATCGACAGGTTCATCCGCTCACGGATTTCATCGAGAAGTTTCAATATTTGCGCCTGTATTGAGACATCAAGCGCCGAGACCGGCTCATCTGCCACTAGAATTTCAGGGTTCAGCGCCAGCGCGCGCGCAATACCGATGCGCTGGCGTTGGCCACCGGAAAACTCGTGGGGATAACGATTAAAAGCGCGTTCATCCAACCCCACGATGCCCAGTAATTCGCGGGTGCGGGCCTCTGCCTCTTTGCGGCTTGCCCCTTGGATCATGGGCCCTTGCGCGATGATCTGGCCAATTTTGATCCGCGGGTTCAAAGACGCAAACGGATCTTGGAACACCATCTGTATTTTTGCCCGCCAGGGGCGCATTTCTGCGCGCTCCAACGTCCGAAGATTGGTGCCGTCGATCATAATCTTGCCGCTGTCGCTGTCCAACAGCCGTATCATGCAGCGTGCTAATGTTGATTTTCCAGAGCCGCTTTCTCCGACGATGCCCAGCGTTTCGCCGCGGCGCAATTCGACCGTTACATCTTTGACCGCATGTACCACACGGTTTGGAGGGCCAAGGCCAAAGAAGCTTCTACCACCACCAAAGGTCTTGTGCAGCTTTTGGGTTTCAATCGCAATATCGTCTGAACGTGTCCTTGCGGCGCGGGGTGTCAGACTGGGCACTGAGGCGATTAGCGCCTGTGTATAGGGGTGTTCGGGGTGATTGAGCACCTTATCAACGGGGCCTGTCTCAACCACCCGCCCATATTGCATCACCGCCACGCGATCGGCGATATCCGCAACCACACCGAAATCATGGGTGATGAACAGCACACCGGTTTTGTGCACAGCCTGCATATCGCTGATCAGTTTAAGGATCTGGGCCTGCGTCGTGACATCAAGCGCGGTTGTTGGCTCATCTGCAATCAGAATTTTAGGCTCAAGCGCCAGCGCCATGGCAATCATTGCGCGTTGGCGTTGTCCGCCTGAAAGTTCATGTGGATAGGCACCGACTATTTGCTTTGGGTCGGGCAGTTGTACACTGTCCAGCAACTCAACTGCCCTTTGACGCCGTTGCTGGGCTGACATGTCTGCGTGAAAGCGAAAAATCTCATCGATCTGGCTGCCGATAGTCATCACCGGATTAAGCGCGGTCATCGGCTCTTGAAACACCATCGATATCTCGCTGCCGCGGATTTCGCGCAAACGCCGCTCACTCACCTTTGTCAGATCTTCGCCGCAAAAATCAATGGCCCCTTCAGATACTTTGACATGGGGCGCTGGTAACAGGCCCATCAGCGCTCGCGCGGTCAGCGATTTGCCCGACCCGCTTTCTCCAACGATGCACAGCGTCTCACCTGGCGCAAGATCAACGGACAGGTTTTCAACCGCTAAAGTCCTTTCAGACCCCTCGGGCAGGGCGATGGCAAGATTCGTTATTTTGAGTAGTGTATCGGTCAATTGCGTTCTCTCAAGCGGGGATTTAAGGCGTCGTTTAATCCTTCGCCAACAAGATTAATGGCAAGAACAGTGATTAAAATAGCAATGCCGGGAAATGTGCATATCCACCAAGC
>DDEJ01000139.1 GCA_002336405.1 Rhodobacteraceae bacterium UBA1957 | reverse complement strand
CCGTCCATACTGCTGTCTTTCAGCCAGATGTCCAAAATCAACAGCGATGGAGAGCTGGCCGCCAGTGCGCTCATGCATTCATCAGATGTGCCTGCGAGCCGGGTCTCGAGCCCTTCATCTTGCAGAATCTCCGAGATTAGCTCCCGAATATCACGCTCGTCGTCCACAATTAAAATGTCGTTCATAGTTACGTTAATACCCATTTTCCTGTGCCACACCCGCCTGTTCCTGCCTCACACCCGCCTGCGGCAGCAGTTTGAGCCGCACACAGGCCATTGCCCCCGCGTGACTTTGATGCGCAAAAACCTGCGCTGTATGCAACGATAAACTACCGCCATGATCTTCGATTATTTTTTTGACAATAGGCAAACCCAAGCCGGTTCCTTTTTCCCGAGTCGTGACGTAAGGCTCGAACAAGCGGCTGCGATCCGGCGGCAATCCAACACCATTATCCGCGATCTTCACTACAGCATAATCAGCCTCTTGCACACAGTAAATCCTTACTTTCCGGATCCAGTCTTCCGGCATTGATTTTGCCTTCGTCTCTGTGGCTTCTGCGGCGTTTTTCAATAGATTGCCAAAAGCCTGAGAGATCATCCCACGATCCAAATCGACTAAAAGTGGATGATCTGGCAGGTTCAAATCAAACGTCACATTTGGTTGACCTGCATCTTGTAACAGCACAGCATCACGCAATATTCCCACGATATCTTCCGTATTTTGACGGGGTTCAGGCATTCGTGCAAATTTTGAAAACTCGTCGACAATATGACGCAGATCATTTGTTTGACGAATGATAATACCCGTCATCTGTTGCAAAACACTTGCCTCATCCGACGAGAGTTGCCTGCTAAACTTGCGACTTATTCTTTCAGCGGATAGTTGGATCGGGGTCAGCGGGTTTTTGATCTCATGGGCAATTCTGCGCGCAACATCTCCCCAAGCTGCGGTCCGCTGGGCTACGACCAGATCTGTGACATCGTCAAAGGCCACCACATACCCCTCTAGATAGCCTTCTGCGGTGCGGCGGGTGGCCAGACGAACCAGCAAATGTTCCTGTTCATTTGCTCGGATGATCTTGATCTCGCTGCGTACAATCTCTAGATTTTCGGTCTGTAATTGCTCAAACATGCCACTAACTTCCGGCAGCGCTTGGGCCAGAGTGACCGATTGCGGGCTCGCAGAGCCATCCAACAAGTGTTGAGCGGCCCGGTTTGCCAAGGTAATATTGCCCTGAGGATCGACCGCAATAACTCCCGAAGTCACAGAACTAAGCACCGAGTCGAACAGCCGGCGGCGGTTTTCCGTCTGGCGACTGTTTTCCAGCAAACGATCTTGCTGCGCCTTTAATTCGCGGGTCATCTGGTTGAAATACCGACTGAGAAGCCCAATCTCGTCGTCGTTTTGTTCCTCTACGACCTGCACGTCGAGGTCTCCGCTGCCAACCTGTTGCGCCGCAGTTGTAAGGCGCCCTACCGGACGCGACAGCCGCTCAGCAAACAACAGGCCCAACCACATGGCCGCCAGAATAATAATCAAAGCAAACCCCAGATAGATAATCGCAAACTCAAATAACCTCTGGCCGCGCAGAGCCTCTTGTTCCTGATACAGTTTGGCGGTTTCCTGTGCTTCATCCAGCAGACCGAACAAATGACCATCAATCGTGCGACTGACCAGCAGGTATTTATCTAAATAGCGCCCCATCCGAACAAGAGCCCGCAGTTCGTCATTGTCCAAATCGGGAATGATCACCAATTGCCCGGCAAGGGCCGCCTCAAAAGCAGCAGGAGCCGGCTTTTCATAGTCAAATAAATACGACTTATCACCCCGGGCTTGAAGCTCTCCAACCCCATTGACAATATAGGCTTCGCGCAAACCGCGCTGGACCTTCAGCTGTCCGTCTTTCAATACCGCGCTTAGGCCAAACCGCTGGATGTTCGAAGCGCTGTTTTCGATCATATTTGCGAGAATACGGGTGTCGTATTCTAATGCCTGACGCTGTTCACGCTCATAGGATTCAGTGGCCATCAACGCATTGCCCACGACTCGGCGCACCCGCTCAGAAAACCACGCCTCAAGCCCCATGTTGATGGTTAGAACTGCAAAAACTGCGACTGAGACCGTCGGCAATAGCGCCAAAAGAGCAAACACTCCCGTTAGACGCAAATGCAAACGCGACCCCGCAGATTGCGCCCGTCGCGCCGCAACAATACCAATGATCCTGTGCAGAACCAGCGCCGCCAACAACAACACATAGACCACATCCGCCAGAATAACCAAGCGCAGGCTGGGCGAGGATGCCCCCTGATCAAACGGCCCCAACACTAAATATGTTGCAATACTCAACAGCGGAGCCAGAACCGTCAGGCTGACCCCGGCGATCGTCTGGACTTGCCTGCGGCGCCGCAGACGCAGAAATTGCTTCCAACCTATAATCCGTGCTCGGGCGATTTCCCAACACCTTCTTTTGATGCAGTTTCACACGACCAGTATACTTTAAATGGCCAGATTACCGCTCATTATTTTTCAGCAGCAGTTTACCAAAAAAAGCCCAGTTGTCGCGCCCCTTTACATCAGTTTTCTGCGGCGGGACACTTTAATTTCAAGTTGGGTGATTTTCTTACGCAATGTATTGCGGTTAATTCCTAATAAATCGGCGCATTTCGCCTGATTTCCACCAGTTGCTTCCAGAGCGATGGTAATCAGCGGCGCTTCGACCTCCCTTAGGATGCGCGCATGCAGCCCCGGTGCCGGCAACATCTGGCCGTGCAGATCGAAATAACGTCGCAAGTGACGATCAACCGAGGCGGATAATTTCTCGCCATCACTGCCAGAAAGAACCGGCGTCACGTCCGGTTGATTGCCCAGCAACACTTCTACTTCCGACCGGCTCACCTCATCAGTGCGATTTGTCAAAGCCAGACGCCGCACCACGTTTTCAAGTTGGCGCACATTTCCCGGCCAGCTGTAGGCGCGCATTAATTCATTTGCGGCTGGCGCAATCTCGCGGCGGCTGGTTTCTGTGGACGAGGATTGCTCAAGAAAATGCCTGATCAACAATGTGATATCTTCCACACGATCCCGCAGGGTCGGCACCGTTATCATCGCCCCACCCAATCGAAAATACAGGTCTTGCCGGATTTTCCCCGAATCCATTGCTTTGGTCAGGTCTATCTGGCTGGTCGCCATAAACCGCGGCACATGCTCGTTTGGCGCATCAATCATGCGAACGATCCGCGCCTGAACTGCCAGATCAATATCGGCGATCTCATCCAGCATCAACGTGCCGCCCTTGACCCGCGCCAACACGCGTGCAGGCCCTTCTAGGTCAACCAAATCTGCCCCGTTGACGGTGATAAAGGGCAAATTTCGGCGATCGGAAAAATCATGTATCATACGCCCAATCAGCGTCTTTCCTGTGCCGGACTCCCCAATAAGCAAGACAGGCAAATCGGTATTCATCACCCGTGCCACCACTTGATACAAGGCTTGCATCACCGGGCTTTTTCCAATCAAAGGCAAGTCATCAGAGGTTTGCCTGTCAGTTTCTACGACGACAGAGCTGCGGCGTTTCTGGTTCAGTTCCAACGCCCGCGCAGTGCGTTTCATCAAGTCAGGCAAGTCAAAAGGTTTGGGCAAATAATCATATGCTTCAGCTTCGGCAGCCTGAATTGCGGTCATAATTGTATTTTGCGCAGAGACAACAATGACCGGCAGACCTGGCCGGTCTTGGGCAATTTTAGGTATCATTTCTAAACCGTTGCCATCCGGCATCACCACATCAGAAATGACGACATCGCCACGCCCTTCAGCCACCCAGCGCATCAAAGTTGTCAACGACGAGGTCGCGTGCACCTTACATCCGGCCCGCGTCAGCGCCTGAGTTAAAACAGTTCGTATCGTCCGGTCATCGTCCGCCACCAAAACTGTACCATCCATCACACGCTTCCTTCTTGATTATTTCGCCATCGGCAATGAGAGCCTAAAAACGGTATGTCCGGGCACAGAGTCCACCGAAATCCAGCCCCTATGGTCAGACAGGATTTTACTCACCAGCGCCAACCCTAGGCCGGTGCCATTTTCACGCCCCGACACAAACGGATCGAACACATCGCCCTTTATGTCCTGAGGCAGACCAGGACCGTCATCGATAATTTCGATCTGTAACGGCAAGGCATGTCCGGTCCCGTCTGAGCGCCGCAAACTAAACGAATGCTCATAAAAGCTCCTGAGACGAATCGTTCCACCACCGGCCCCTGCCGCCTCAGAAGCATTTTTCAGTAAGTTCAGCACCACCTGCAGCAATTGATCCGGATCACCCAAAACCTGCGGCAGGGAGGGATCATAGTCTTCGATGATTTTCATCTCTGCGCCAAAACCCAAGAGTGCAGAGCGTCGGGCACGATCGAGAACATCATGAATATTGACCGCCATTTGAATGGGCGGACTGAGATTGCCAAATTCTTCAACCTGTTCAAGCAATTTGACAACGCGGCGCGATTCCTCGACAATTAAATCTGTTAACACAAGGTCTTCCGCGTTTAGGCTCATCGATAAAAGCTGTGCGGCGCCTGTGATGCCCGCCAGAGGGTTTTTTATTTCATGGGCCAACATTTCAGCCATGCCAATGGCCGACATCGCCGCAGACTTCACTGAGACGCTCTGGGTCATCCGATGGGCCAGTTCACGCGGATAAATCATTAAGATCATCACCCCCTCCCGCCCCGACACCGGTGCGAAAGACAGGTTGCATTGCAACGGTGGACGATTGCCACATCCAACATCAACATCGTTCACAAAAAGCGGCGACCCCTGCGCCCGTGCGCGCCTAAGATTGACTTCTATCGGCGCGTCCACCGCCAGTTTGTCCCAAACAGGCGTGCCCATCACCGCGCGTGATGATATATTCAAAAATCCCTCGGCAGCAGGATTAAGATCTGTAAACAGATCATTTTCATCCAAAAGAACTGCTGGCATTGGCAGTGAAACCCAAAGTGCTGCGTCATCCATTATGCGACGGCCTCTAGGTTGGTGGTAAAGGCACGCCGTAACAGACCGGTGACCTGTGACGGCGAGGCCGAAGTCAAAATGGCGCGGCGCACCGCAGCAGCGGTACCTGCGGCCTGCATGTACCAGCCCAGATGTTTGCGCGCCACGCGCAGGCCCAAGTCGACGCCATAGAACCCCAGCATGGCCTCATAATGACCGCAGACCATATCATGCAGCGCCTCCCGAACCGGCGGGGCGGTGGCGGGCGCCCTTCCCTCAAGTGCCGCGGCAACCTGCGCCAACAACCACGGACGTCCCTGTGCTCCGCGACCGATCATCACACCTGCCGATTGCGCGGCTTGCATTGCCGTGCGGGCCGTCTGGCCGTTGGTGATGTCGCCATTGGCAATCACCGGAATATCAACGGCTTGCGACACATCCGCGATTGCCAACCAATCGGCCTCACCCTTGTAAAACTGACAGCGGGTGCGCCCATGAATTGTAATCATGGCGATGCCTGCAGCCTCTGCGCGCCGCGCCAAATCTGGTGCGTTGCGGCACTGGTCATCCCAACCAAGACGGGTTTTTAACGTGACCGGAACTGACACCGCCGCCACCACCGCATCGATCAATGTCAACGCGTGATCAAGATCTTTCAAAAGTGCCGATCCAGAATAGCCATTCACCACCTTCTTGGCCGGACACCCCATATTAATATCAATGAGTTGCGCGCCATTGTCTTGCGCCATCTTCGCCGCCTCGGACATCCAATAAGCCTCGCGCCCCGCCAACTGCACGGCAGTGTGATCGCTGCCAAAACCAAGTTCGGCCTTTTCACGCACCCCTTGCTTGGCCTGAACCATCTCTTGGGATGCGATCATTTCGCTGACGACAAGGCCAGCCCCAAAGCTGGAGACAAGATTGCGAAATGGCAAATCAGTGATCCCCGCAAGCGGCGCCAGAAACACCGCAGGCGATATCGGTTTTTTATTTAGGTAAACAACCACGAAACCTCACAGAATTTCTCAATAGGGTTAGGGTAGTTTTAGGTGGGAGACAAGAATTCTTCGCACAAAATAACCGCAATGCCCAATAGATGCGTAAAATTTAAGCATCAACCGTTCTGAATTGCCAAGAGCAGCAGAGAGCCATACGTAAGGTAGAACATTAAGGAGACTTCTATGGACACGCATGGCCCTGCTTTTCACAAATCATTCAACGTCTGGATAAATCCTTGTCGCTGAGCCGAGCCATCGCCACTGTGTTTGGCGTCGGAACTCTGCGCCCTGCCCCTGGCACTTGGGGGTCGTTGGCTGCTCTGCCGATATTTTACTTGATCCATGTAACCGGCGGGTTTCCTTTGGTGGTGGTCGCGACATGCGCCATATTTGGACTTGGTTGGTGGGCCACCGCCGAACAGACCCGCAACAGCCTTGACCATGATCCGTCTGAGATTGTCATTGATGAGGTGGTCGGACAATGGCTGGCACTTTGGTCGATCTCAGCAAGTGCGTGGCGTTTGGAGATTGATGTGTTGCAGCTCTGGCCCGGTTGGCTGACAGGCTTTGCGTTGTTTCGCCTGTTTGACATCCTCAAGCCCGGACCGGTTGGCTGGGCCGATCGTCGACAGGATGCGCTTGGGGTGATGCTTGACGATGTGATTGCCGGGGTCTGTGCCGCCGTTTGCGTCGTCGCACTGGCTGCTGTGGCTCATGGAGTGTTGATGTGACCGACTTCGCACAAGATATTCTAAGGTTGGCACTGAGAAAAAACCTTAAATTGGCGACCGCCGAAAGCTGCACCGGCGGGCTGATTGCTGCGGCGCTTACCGAATTGGCGGGCAGTTCGGGTGCTTTTGAACGCGGCTTTGTGACCTATTCTAATGCTGCAAAAATCGAAATGCTGGGGATCAACCCCAGTACGCTTGAACAGTTTGGCGCAGTCTCGCCCGAAGTTGCGTTAGAAATGGTCCAGGGTGCATTACGCAGATCTGCGGCCGATGTCGCGCTGTCGGTCACAGGCATCGCCGGTCCGGGCGGGTCACAATTCAAACCAGAGGGGCGGGTCTGCTTTGGCATCGCCACACGACAAACCGGCCATCACACCGAAACCATTGAATTTGGCGCGCTTGGGCGCAGGCAAGTCCGACAGGCGGCCGTGACCCATGGTTTGCGGGCACTCTGGCAAATACTAACTTAAAGGTGATTACAATGCAGGCAGTCTGCAGAAATATAGCCTAAATTTTAATCATTTTCACAATCGACCTCGGATCAGGCATATCTTCCGGATAATGCCTCTTTTTTTCGCATCTGCTTTACGCTTTGCGCGTCTGCACTGATTTTCAAACCGGAGGACCAAAGATGAACGGAGCAGATACTGCATGGATTATTGTCGCGACAGCCCTTGTGTTGTTCATGACTCTGCCGGGGCTTGCGCTGTTTTACGGCGGTCTGGTCCGGGCGCGTAATGTGCTAAGCGTCTTCATGCAATGCTATGCTATCGCCTGCTTAATGAGCATTCTTTGGTTTATGTTTGGCTATTCGATTGCTTTCGGGGGCGGCACCAGCGGTCTTTGGGGCGGCTTTGACAAGGTTTTTCTGTCGGGGATTACCACCGACACGCTGTCAGGCACGCTGCCTGAGATCTTGTTTTTTGCCTTTCAAATGACCTTTGCGATCATCACACCAGCGCTGATTGTCGGCGCCTATGTTGAGCGGATCGGGTTTGGTTTTGTGCTGCTATTTTCCGGGCTGTGGATGCTGATCTGTTATGCACCAGTGGTCCATTGGGTATGGGGTGGCGGTATACTGGCCGACGGTGGGCTATTTGGCGAGACCGGCGTTAAGGATTTTGCCGGCGGTATAGTAGTGCATGAAACCGCAGGGCTGGCCGCTTTGGTCATCGCGGCCATGTTGGGTCCGCGGCTGAACAAGAACACACCACCACATAACCCGGGCTATGTGATGATTGGTGCGGCAATGCTTTGGGTGGGATGGTTTGGCTTTAATGGTGGCTCACAACTGGCAGCCGACGGCGGTGCGGCTATGGCGCTGACAGTGACGCATATCTCTGCCGCCACGGCATCGCTGACATGGGCGTTATGGGAAAAGTTCAAATACGGCAAGGCCTCATTAGTGGGTATGGTTACTGGTACAATTGCTGGTTTGGCCTCGATCACCCCAGCCTCTGGGTTTGTCGATCCGGTACAAGCGTTGATCATCGGGGCGGTCGCAGGCGTGCTGTGTCAAGAGGCCTGCAATGTTATCCGGGGCAAGCTGAAAATCGATGACACGCTAGATGTCTTTGCGGTCCATGGCGTCGGTGGTATTTTCGGCACCATCATGATTGCGGCCTTCGGTCTTGGCACCTGGACGGCACAACTGGGATCGCTGGTTATTGTTGGCGTCTTTACCGTGGTTGTCACTGTCGTCTTGGTCAAGCTGGTATCGCTGTTTACACCACTGCGGGTCGATGCCGAGGATGAAACCAGCGGCTTGGATCTGACTTCGCATGGCGAGCGCGCCTATGACATCCAGTCATAAACAAGCGAACTTCAAAGCGAAAAACGGGTCTGGCAAGGCCCGTTTTTTATTCTTTTTTGGGTTCAAAGCCACCGATAAGGCGACGATCTATCCGCATTAATACAAAAGTTCCTGTTCAGGTGGTTAACAGACACTCAGGATCAAACTCAGGATTTGCCGTAAAGCGTGTTAGCCCGGCTTTCAAACGCGCGCACGATCCGTTGCATCGCCTCGTTGAACACGACCCCAATAATGCCCTGCAACAAGGCGTTCTTAAACTCGAAATCAACAAAAAACTGCACGTCGCATCCAGACGGCGTATCGACAAATTCCCAACTGGATTTCATGTGTTTGAAAGGCCCTTCAAGATATTGGGTATCGATTTTCTTGGCCTTGCTCCACAGCTCGACCCGACTGGCAAAACTCTCTCGAAAAACTTTAAAACTAACGACCAGATCGGCCTCAACCGTCTCGCGCTCCCCTTCGGTTGCACGCAACCGGATACGCGCCGCCGAGCACCAGGGCAAAAACTGCGGATAGGCAGAAATATCGGCCACAAGATCATACATTTGTTCTGCGCTATAAGGCAGCTTGCGAGTCTCGGAATGAACGGGCATATCAGGGTCTGTTTCAGCTAAGATGAATACGCTATGTCTTATTCTGTCACGCAGAAAGCAAGGGGAAAATATGTCAGAACGCCCATACAGCATTGATCAGATGATATCTGCCAAATCAATTGCCGCTAGAATTGAGGCCCTGTGCCACGATATTCACGACGAGTTTAATGACACAAACAAACTGATCGTGGTAGGTTTGCTGCGCGGCTCTTTCGTTTTTATTGCGGATCTCGTCCGTGAACTGGACTTACCAGTAGAGGTCGATTTCATTGAAGTTTCGTCCTATGGCGACGGTATGGAGAGCAGCCGTGAAGTGCGTATTCTCAAGGATCTTCGGGGCAAAATTGAAGGTCGGGATGTTCTGGTTGTCGAAGATATTGTCGATACCGGCCACACATTGCACCACGTCAGTCAATTGTTGCTTACCCGCCAGCCCAAGCGATTAAAAACCATTGCATTGCTTGACAAGCCCAGCCGTCGAGAAGCTGATTTTCGCGCCGATTGGATTGGTTTTGAAATCCCAGATGCTTTTGTCGTGGGCTATGGGATCGATTTTGCTCAGCGCAACCGCAATCTACCGTATATCGGCAAGGTCAGGTTTACCGATCAATAAAGCGCACCATTTGCCAGTTTTTGGATTTTCGCAGCAAGGGGACATCCGTCTAGACGCCACATAAAGGCTGGGCTTGCCCCATGCATCTTGTGGCACGGCAGCAGACAGCACTCATGGATGAGACTTTTAGATTACAGCGCCTGACTAGCGCTTTGCCAATTTTTTCAAACGCGCGCTGCGCAATTGCGCAAAATCATCGCCTGCGTGATAAGATGATCGCGTCAAAGGCGTGGCAGACACCATCAAAAACCCTTTGCCATAGGCCGCTTTTTCATAGCCGGCAAATTCGTCCGGGGTGACAAAGCGATCTACTCGGTGGTGTTTGGGCGTCGGTTGCAAGTATTGGCCAATCGTTAGAAAGTCGATATCGGCGGCGCGCATATCATCCATCACTTGCAAAACCGATTGCCGGTCTTCGCCCAAACCAACCATTATGCCGGATTTGGTGAACATCGCCGGATCCAGTTCTTTGACCCGTTGCAACAGCCGCAAGGAATGGAAATATCGGGCCCCGGGACGCACTTCGGGGTATAGCCCCGGCACGGTTTCTAGGTTGTGATTGAACACATCGGGTTTGGCAGCAACCACCGTTTCAAGCGCCGCGGGGGCACAGCGGATGAAATCTGGCGTCAAAATTTCAATCGTCGTGTCGGGCGATTGACGCCGCACTGCACGGATTGTCTGGGCAAAATGTTCGGCGCCGCCATCTTCGACATCATCGCGATCAACCGAGGTAATGACCACATGATTAAGACCCAGCTTTTTGACGGCCACAGCCACCCTGCCCGGCTCAAAAGCATCCAGACTTTCCGGTGGTTTTCCGGTCGCAATATTACAAAATGTGCAAGCTCGGGTACAGACCTCGCCCATAATCATCATCGTCGCATGGCCCTGCGACCAGCATTCGCCAACGTTGGGACAGCCCGCCTCTTCGCAGACTGTCACCAAGCGGTTTTCGCGCATGATATCACGGGTTTTCTTATAGCCCTCGCTGGTGGGCGCTTTAACGCGAATCCAGCTCGGCTTTTTTGGCTGGGCATTGTCAGGACGATTGGCTTTTTCCGGATGTCTTATCTTAGGTACTGAATTGTCACGCACGATCTATTTCCCAAGCAGTGGCTGACGGATACATATACGAGCCCAACAGGCCCGTCAAAGTTTTGCCGAGCATAGCGGCTATGTTATTTGCAATCGTTCGTCCAATGCCGCAATCGAGGCAGTTTACCACACGTCACTTGCGTTTCATAACTTTACAGACAGTGAACGATTTTGATAGCATGTATACTAAGACCATACATCTGTTTGATGTTTATAGCGTTTACTTAGCCAGTTGGAAAATCAGCCATTATCGGAGATAAATATGGACGGAAATGATGTCGGAACTGCAGGCAAATGTCCTGTGATGCACACAAGCGTTGGTGGCAGATCAAACCGGGATTGGTGGCCCAACCAACTCAATCTCAAAATACTGCATCAAAATTCAGCGCTGAGCGATCCATTGGACGCCTCGTTTAACTATGCCGACGAATTCAAAAAACTTGACCTCGAAGCTTTGAAAAAAGACCTCTACGCTCTTATGACCGATTCGCAGGATTGGTGGCCGGCAGACTATGGCCACTATGGCGGTTTTTTTATTCGGATGACGTGGCACAGCGCGGGCACTTATAGAACAGCAGACGGCCGTGGTGGCGCTTCTTCTGGCACCCAGCGATTTGCACCTTTGAACAGCTGGCCGGACAATGTAAACTTGGACAAGGCCCGCCGATTGCTATGGCCGATCAAACAAAAATATGGTCAAAAAATTTCATGGGCCGACCTGTTGATCCTGAGCGGCAATTGCGCCCTCGAATCGATGGGGTTTAAAACCTTTGGCTTTGCCGGAGGACGCGTGGACGTGTGGGAACCTGAAGAAGACATCTACTGGGGTGCGGAAGACGTCTGGCTGGACGACAAACGCTATAGTGGCGAGCGCGAGCTTGCCAATCCTCTTGCCGCTGTTCAGATGGGGTTGATCTATGTGAACCCCGAGGGGCCAAACGGCAGACCCGATCCTCTTGCCTCGGCCCACGACATCCGTGAAACGTTTGCGCGCATGGCGATGAATGACGAAGAGACCGTTGCGCTGGTGGCAGGTGGTCACACCTTTGGCAAAGCCCATGGCGCCGGTGACGCAGCTCAGGTCGGGCCAGAACCAGAAGGCGCAAGCCTGCAGGAACAGGGCCTAGGATGGTCCAACAGTTTTGGCAGCGGCAGCGGTGTTCATACTATCTCAAGCGGCATTGAAGGCGCGTGGACGCCGAATCCCATACAGTGGGACAACGGCTATTTTGACACATTACTCGGCTACGAATGGGAATTGACAAAAAGCCCCGCCGGCGCCCAACAGTGGGTGCCCAAAGACGGCGCCGCCGACGGCACTGTGCCCGATGCACATGATCCATCAGTCCGTCAGGCACCGATGATGACCACGGCGGACATGGCGTTGAAAATGGATCCGATCTATGCGCCGATTTCAAAACGGTTCCACGAAAACCCCGCTGCGTTTGCGGATGCCTTTGCCCGCGCTTGGTACAAGCTGACCCACCGTGATATGGGCCCTCGGACACGGTATCTAGGCTCTGAGGTTCCCGCAGAGGAACTGCTGTGGCAAGACCCGATCCCTGACACGGCACACGCGCAGATCAACACTCGTGATATCACCGACCTCAAGGCAAAAATTGCGGGCTCTGGGCTGTCGACTGCACAGCTAGTATCCACCGCTTGGGCCTCAGCCTCGACGTATCGCGGCAGCGACAAACGTGGCGGTGCTAACGGCGCCCGGTTGCGGTTGGCGCCACAAAAAGACTGGGAGGTCAACCAACCGGCGCAACTGGCACCTGTGATAAAAACGCTTGAAGAGATTCAAAGCGCGTTTAATGCGGCACAAACCGGTGGCAAGATGGTCTCGTTGGCCGATCTGATCGTGCTGGGGGGCAATGTCGCCATTGAACAAGCTGCCCTTAAGGCCGGACACACAGTCGATGTGCCCTTTGCAGCAGGACGTGGCGACGCCGCCCAAGAGCAAACCGACGTCGACTCGTTTGCAGTTCTTGAGCCGGCTTCCGATGGTTTTCGCAACTATCTCAAAACCCAATATACGCTTTCAGCAGAAGAGCTGCTGGTTGACCACGCGCAATTGCTGACGCTAACCGGGCCAGAAATGACTGCACTCATAGGCGGCATGCGCGTTTTAAACGCCAATCATGGCGGCACACAGCATGGCGTCTTCACCAAGCGCCCAGAGACGCTGACGACCGATTACTTCGTCAATCTGCTCGATATGTCGACAGAATGGACGCCGTCTTCTGAAGCCGAAGAGTTGTTTGAAGGGCGCGATCGTGCGACCGGAGATCTCAGATGGACAGCCACCCGCGTGGATCTTGTGTTCGGGTCAAACTCACAGTTGCGGGCCTTGGCAGAGGTTTATGCTTGTGACGGTGCTGAAGATGGCTTTGTGCAAGACTTTATTGCCGCTTGGGGCAAAGTGATGAATGCGGACAGGTTCGACCTTAGCTAAGCAAGCGCCAACCCAAGATCACGGCACCGTCTGCCGGAGTTCTGAAAACAATATGAATTGTGCGGCGCTTTATCCCCGATAAAGCGCCGCCATCTACGGCCTATATTGTAGCCTTCCGTCTATTTTTCCTCGCTATTGTGCGCCCAGCCAAGTCATTCTTATTACCCTATCAAAGGTCCATATTTGCCGCATTCTTGCTGATAGTGATGGCTTAAACGCTGAAGTGCGATTCGCAGCACAATCTTGCCAGACCGTGCCGACCACCCCATCCGACGCTCAGCTGACTCCAACCCTTCCAAATGACAACAGCACCGTAGAACCACGTCGCCTAAGCCCGCTCCCAAAGACGTCAGAGCCTTTTCAACCCGTTGACGGGCCGCTGACGGACCTGTGCCCGTAGCATTGCCAGACGGTGTGGCCCCCGTGATACCTGCAGTTAAAAACCCGTTCCAGTTTTGACCGACCCGCGCTCCCATCTGCGCGAGCTCAAAATCCTCTCGCATACGTTCACCCGCCGTCACCAATTCGTCACTAAGAAACGGCTTTCCATCACGATCCCGCCGTCTTGCCAAACCCAATAACGGCGATTCGCTGGCAGCATAACGGACCCTTTTGGGCGTACCTTCTCGTGTCTTTGGGGAGGTTTCAAATCCCGTTTGTTTTCCCGTGAAAGGCACTTGCGCCTCAGCAAAACCACTGCAAGATAAAGCGGTGTCTTGTTGTTCAAAAAAGTCCTTCAAAGCATTTCGACCGGCATTTGTAATTCGGTAACGCGAAACGCGCCCCTGCTCACGACAGGTGATCCAAGCCTTCAACGCGAAGGCTTGTGCGAATGCAGTATCAAGCACAGCAGTTTTTGAACTGCTTCCATCCGGCATGCTGCGAACGACAATGGCTTGGTCCATACCATCGGCCACAGCCAAGATCGCTCCGGTCTCGCAAAGCCGCGGCAAGACCCGGATTGCGTGAGCTCTTAAAGTTCTGTCATCTTGGCATTTAAGCGTGCGTGCAGACGGGGTCATCATGGTTTTAGGCTCCTTTTTGAAACTGATGGCAGATCGCTGAAAATACCGTTTGCCAAGTTTGCGCAGCGCGTCATCCACCAAAGGATCATCACGCAGGTGTTCAAGTCGGCGAATTTGCCGCATCACAGTTGAGGCATGACACCCCTTTTGGCGGGCTAAATATCGGATCGCCAAACCAGTTTCAGTGTGTAAAAGATAATTCTGGACATCTGTTGGCACCCAATTTGGCAGCGCCTTATTGTCGGCGTTCTGCACATAAATTGGCATATTTTTTCAATAACCTTCTATCATTTTGGTCAAAATTAAAAATGTTTCCTCTACGATTACCCACTGTAACAAGATTGGTTTTTGAGAATTGTTAATAAGTAATGGTATTGGAGTTACTGTGCTAATTTGATAATTATTTAGATAAGCTGTTGTAAATGTTGCGTTCGCTGTTGAGGCCATTAACGCAACGGGTCGAAACAAGAGGCCATACTGTAGGATCCCCAAAGAAAGGAAAATTCTATGGCAAACACTTTGTCTGTTTATTATCAATTCCGACGGTTTGCAGGGCTGCTCAACACACCAAACATCGCGATAAAAAAATATTTCAGTGACAATAAGACACTCGAAATTCAAGGCACCAACGAGCCCACAGCAGCACAACGCAATGAATTTGATCAACAGCCTGAGAGGAACCCAAACCACAAATTTCACAGACCAGAAACCAGCGCCGATTACTGCATCTCTCAGTACTTGGAGTTTTTGACCGCCCTAACCGCAGAAGCGGAATCATTAACCGCTGCGATCACACCAAAGCATCAGGAACAGCTGCTTTCTTGCGAGCCACATATTCAGAAAGCGCCTCGGCTACCGCTGGATCAAGCGCCGGTTGTTGATAGTTGGCCAATAGATACTCCACTCGAGCACTCGCCAGGGTCATAGTATCGCGCGCGCCCTCTTCGTACCAAGTTTCAAAGGGCTTATAATCTAGGAGGTCGCTGCGCCAAAAGGCATCTTTAAAATTGGCCTGCGTGTGGGCACACCCAAGATAATGGCCGCTGGGGCCAACCTCGCGGATCGCGTCCATAGCCTGCGCGTTCTCGTCGATCTCAACACCACCTGCCATGTGATGCAAAATGCCCAACTGGTCGGCATCCATCACAAATTTCTCAAACGATGACACCAAGCCACCTTCCAGCCAGCCGCAGGCATGCAGCATAAAGTTAACCCCACCAAGCAGCGCCGCATTGTGCGTATGGGCAGTTTCATAAGCAGCCTGTGCATCGGGCAGTTTCGAGCCACAAAGGCTGCCGCCCGACCGAAATGGCAGACCCAGACGCCGGGCCAGTTGTCCAGCACCATACAGTATTTTTGCCGCCTCGGGCGTGCCGAAGGTTGGGGCTCCTGAATTCATATCGATCGAAGACACAAAAGCGCCAAAAATTACCGGTGCACCGGGACGGATCAGCTGAGAATAGGCAATGCCAGCCAATACTTCGGCCAAAACTTGTGTCAATGTACCCATGACAGACACCGGCGCCATCGCGCCACCAACAATAAAGGGCGAAATGATACAAGCCTGGTTGTTGGCCGCATAAACCTCGAGCGCACCAGCCATCACGTCATCAAAGGTCATCGGCGAATTGACATTGATCAACGATGTCATCACCGCGTTGGATTGCACAAATTCTTTTCCAAACAGTATTTCGCACATCTCAACGCTATCTTGGGCCCTTGAGGGTTCGGTCACCGAGCCCATAAACGGTTTGTCCGACAAGGTCATATGGGCATGAAGCATGTCGAGATGGCGTTTATTGACCGCAACATCGGTGGGCTCACACACCGTCCCACCAGAATGATGTAACCATTTTGACATGTATCCCAATTTCACAAACTTTTGAAAATCTGCAATCGTGGCATAACGTCGGCCACCGGCAATGTCGCGCACAAACGGCGGGCCGTAAACCGGAGCACAAACCAACGTATTGCCACCAATTTCGACGGAACGGGCCGGATTGCGGGCGTGTTGGATGTACCGAGACGGTGCAGTTTTACACAGCTGTCGCGCCAAACCACGCGGGATCCGCACCCTTTCACCAGACACATCAGCTCCAGCAGCACGCCACCGCGACAACGCCGCAGGGTTGTTAACAAAATTAATGCCGATTTCCTCAAGCACAGTTTCGGCATTGGTCTCTATTATTTCCAATGCTTCTTCGGTCAGTATCTCGTAAAGTGGGATATTGCGCTCAATGTATTTGGCGGTTTCCATCTTTATCGTTGTGCGTTCCGCCCGTCGGGCGGCGCCACCCCCGCTGCGTGTTCTTCTGGACGGTGCTGAAGCGACCATACTCTGTCCTTACCTTATCAACTAATTTGTGGTTTCTTTTATAACTTAAACGATAATGATCATCGAACACGCCAGTTTTGTCGCCCCTGAGGGGGAAAAGCGACATGGGCAAACGCGTGCGAGAATTTCTTGCACCAACAGCTTTAAGACCCCAGCCCCAACCCTTGCACCGCCCGCAGCAACACATTATCAGCGGGCTATGACAAAAAATCAAAACCAACGCCTTCTCATCATCGACTTTGGCAGCCAAGTGACACAACTGATCGCGCGCCGACTGCGCGAATTGAACGTGTATTGCGAAATTCATCCATTTCAGAATGTGACTGATCAGTTTCTAATCAATTTCGCACCAAAAGCTGTCATATTTTCAGGTGGTCCGGCAAGCGTCATCGATGTCGACTCGCCGCGCCCACCACAATCTGTATTCGCGCTGGGTGTGCCCATTTTGGGCATTTGTTACGGGCAACAGGTGATCATGCAGATGTTGGGCGGTCGTGTTGAGCGTGGACATGGCACCGCAGAGTTTGGGCGCGCCACGGTCACGCAAACGGGTGGCGATCTAAAAATCTTGGATGGCTGGTTCAACGTCGGGTCAGAACAGGTCTGGATGAGCCATGGAGACCATGTCAGCGCCATAGCCCCCGGGTTTGAGGTCTTTGGAACGTCTGCTAACGCGCCGTTTGCAATCACGGCTGACGTGGGCCGCCAGATTTTTGCGGTGCAATTTCACCCAGAGGTGCATCACACTCCGAATGGTGCAAAACTGTATGAGAACTTTATCACCTTGGCCGGTTTCACTGGCGATTGGACGATGCAGGGTTACCGCAGCGAGGCCATTGCCAAAATCCGCGCTCAGGTGGGCGACAAACAAGTCATCTGTGGTCTGTCCGGCGGTGTCGACAGCTCGGTTGCCGCCGTGTTAATCCACGAAGCTATCGGGGAACAATTGACCTGTGTCTTTGTCGATCACGGCCTGCTGAGGCAAGGTGAAGCCGAAGAAGTCGTCGCAATGTTCCGCGACCATTACAACATGCCGCTGATCCACGCCGACGAACAAGAGCTGTTTCTGGGCGCATTGGACGGCCAAGACGATCCAGAGACGAAGCGCAAGATTATCGGCGGGTTGTTTATTGATGTGTTTCA
This sequence comes from Rhodobacteraceae bacterium UBA1957, assembly GCA_002336405.1. Taxonomy (GTDB): domain Bacteria; phylum Pseudomonadota; class Alphaproteobacteria; order Rhodobacterales; family Rhodobacteraceae; genus CPC320. The sequence continues at coordinate 615 of DDEJ01000139.1, read as the reverse complement.
GAAATATGCCAACCAGATCGAAGGGGCCGATTTCTTGGCGCAGGGCACGCTCTATCCCGATGTGATTGAATCGATCAGCTTTTCGGGCGGGCCGTCAGTCACGATCAAAAGTCACCATAACGTTGGGGGTCTGCCTGAAAAGATGGGACTTAAGCTTGTGGAGCCCCTGCGCGAATTGTTCAAAGATGAGGTCCGTGCACTGGGGCGCGAACTGGGTCTGCCACCGGAATTCATCGGCCGTCATCCATTCCCCGGTCCTGGACTTGCGATCCGTTGTCCGGGCGAAATCACCCGGTCAAAGCTGGCCATTCTTCGGCAAGCAGATGCAGTGTTTATCGACCAGATTCGCAAACACGGGTTATATGACGAAATCTGGCAGGCCTTTGTCGCGATTCTTCCAGTGCGGACCGTCGGGGTGATGGGCGATGGGCGCACCTATGATTTTGCCTGCGCCCTGCGTGCGGTAACGTCGGTCGATGGCATGACTGCAGATTACTATCCGTTTTCCCACGAGTTTTTGGGAGAAACGGCAACCCGCATTATTAACGAAGTTAAAGGCATCAACCGTGTGACTTACGACATCACGTCAAAACCCCCCGGCACGATTGAGTGGGA
>DDEJ01000024.1 GCA_002336405.1 Rhodobacteraceae bacterium UBA1957 | reverse complement strand
TTACGAATGCGATGCTCTACCGGCTGAGCTAAAGCGGCGCCTGGTAAGTTCAACTATGAAGAGATCTCTGCACCTAATCAACCATCAAAAATACTTGAGTAAACCTATATCATCCTCGTCCGTTTTGGCCAATTTCAATACTCTGGCTTTATATAGACCGCTGTGACCGCTAAATATCTTTATTGGTTTTTGACCTAGAGATTTCTGCAGCCTCCTGCAAATCTGTTTCTTCCGCCTTGGAGGACGTCTTTAGAGGTTTTGCTTCTGCTGTGTGTACTTGTTCCTCGCTTTGGTCTTCCAATACGCCAATAATCAACGGCAACATCTCTGATCCAGGCGCTATTGGCTCGCATGATACTGGGGGTATTTTCCAACTCTGGCTGTCAAAACTGTCACAATTAGGACAGACCGCAGACCACTCGGTTTGCAGGCTGTTGCAAGTATCACAAACCCACTGTGGGCCGCGTGACGCCGTAATCGCGCGCGCCAGCCACCCCTTAATGACGGTATCAGAACTGCCTTCGCCGCGCTCAATTGCGGCCATTATAGTCAGGGATCGTACGTCTGGGGCGTCTTCAGCCAAGGTTCCAAGCGCACGTCTTGCGGCTGGAAAATCTTCGGCAGTAATATAAAGTTCGGCCAGAAGTAGGCGGGTTTCGCGGTGGTCGGGATGAAGCTTGACCAGAGCTTGAAATCGTTTGATCCGCTGCATAGGTGTTTCGTCGGGAACAATTTGTGCGAAAGCGGCTGCCAAATCAGGATGAGGTTGCGCCTGCCAGGCGGTTTTTAACACCCGTACCGCGTAGCGTGGCTTGGCTTGGGCAATGTAACCCTGGGCCGTCAACACTGCGGCTGGCACCAAGTCGGGTGACAGGCGATTGGCCTCGACTGCGGCTGTATGGGCGCCTTGCTGATCGTCGTCTATTGCTTCATAGGCCTCAGACAGTGCCAGAACAGCATCGCGTCGCTTGTGGATGTCGCGCGGTAAGGTTCCGTGTTTGAGTTTGGCACTCAGCGTTTTGCGAGCACCGGCCCAATCCTCGCTACTAGCCTGTAATTTGAGCAATACATCTTGAGTGTCTTCATGGCTGGGTTTTAAATCAAATGCGTGTTCGGCCAGTTTCATAGCGGTCTGTGTGTCGCCGTCAGCCAGTTTTTGTTTCATAATACCACGCACCCCGATAAAGCGCGTCGTGGTATTTTGTACCAATTGTTTATAGACCGCTTCGGCTTTGCGCTTGTCGCCGACCATTTCGGCGGCTTGTGCGGTCAATAAGTTGGTCAGCTCGGGTCGGCCAAGATACCGTTCGGCTTTTGAGGCTTTGGCCAGAGCCAGACGACCTTCACCCGATGCCAGTGCCATCAGACCCTCAGATAGCGCCTGAAACCCTTTGCGTTCTCGGTTGCGGTTAAAATACCGTGAAACTGCTGTGTCATCGCCATTGAGAAACCGCAGAACGGCCATCATAAACGACAGAATTTTCAAGGTCAGCCAGACCAACACCAGTAAAATCATGGTAAGGATAGCCGCCTGTAGTGGTGCGAGCGTAAACTCAAATCCTGAAAACGTGACTTGAAGGCCGCCACTGGCCTCCATCAATGCGCCAGCGGCCAGTGTTAACACTGCGATCAAGGCGATAAAAAATATTATTTTAACCAGCGACCAAAGCATTTTAGACATTAATCCTTTTGCAAGTGCTGGCTCAATGCCGCCACGGCAAGCTGTGCTGCCTGTCGTAATTCAGCCTGTTCAATCCAACCCGCCATAGAAGTTCGAGCGCTGTCGGGAAGTGCCGTCAACGCGCTCAGGGCGTTCGATACCTGCCCTGCCTGGATAGCGGCCTCGGCGCGCGACAACACCGCATCCGGATCATTACCCGCGCGTGGTGTTATCGAGCGCATACCAAGTTGACTGCGCAGAAAATCACCGACCCGGTTCGAACTGCTGGCCTGAGATGTGCTGGTGGTGCGCGCAGCGATCAGCGCTGTACGGGATTGTTCAGGGAACGCCCGGGCCAACGCATCCGCGGTTGGCACCCCATAGGGAGCTGCCGCAACCAATGCTGGTGTTAAAAGGGTTTCAAAATCCTGCAGACCTGCGATTGCAAAGGCAAAGGGCGCACCGCTTTCCAACGCGCCAATCACTTGTGAAATTGTGCCATCTGTCAGGCTTTGGTGCGTGGCCGATTTGGTCTCTTGCTGTGTCAGTTCAACCGCCGCACTCAGTTCGGCAATGCCTGCCCTTTGTTCAGCAATCGCGTTGTTTTGTTCTGAAATTTGGGTTTGAACCAGTTTTAGTGCAGTGGCATAGCGCGTGATCTCGGCATTCGCAGCCGGAGTGATACCCGATTGGCTGGTCAGTTTTTCCTCAAGGGCAGCAACCCGGTCAATTGTCTCGTTCTGAACACCGAACAATTGCTCTATTTCGACCTGCAAAGCTGCCAGATCGGTTACAATTGTGCGCATGCCGTCAATCTGCGCCTGTAGGTCTTGTAGGGCTGTGGTGTCATCGTAACTGGCAATAAGCGTGTTTAGTGCCGATATCTCGTCTGATTGTGTGGCAAGGCGCGCCTCAAAATCGGTTGCTATGCGTTCAAACGGCCAGTTGCCCGAAGAATATTGCGCGCCCCCGAAACTCGCCAGCGCCACGAGCAGGCCAGCAAACATAAAACCAAACAACCCAAAAAACTGTGACCGCTGCGCTTGCTGTGGCACAGGTTGACCGGATCCTGAAGACGGCGCTTTAATATCGTCGGGTTTTTCAGCGTTCTTTGATTCTTTAGGGTGCACAGTCTCTGAAGTGTTGGTGTCCACTTGATCTGCTAACGCTGCGCTCTGGTCTGAAGGTAAGACGCTGGCTTTGATCGCACTTTCGTCTGCAGACGCGGTATCGACAGCCTTGTCGCGATCTATTGGACCGGGCTGGCTATTTGGTGTTTTCTTTGTGTTCTTGGAACCTGACACTGAAAAAACCCCTTCTAATTTCTATTACTTTACTTTGTAATTGGCGCACGCTCAAGATGCATCAATGTCGCGACCAAGTTATTAAGTGCCTTTTCCATTGCCATCGCTTTGGGTTGCTCTGCCACCACGAGATCCGCCATATTTATACCAGACATCTCGGTGGCAACAGCCTTACTCAGTGCGATCACATAAATTGGTGCAGTTCCCCTTGCCCTTATGAATTCGGCTCGAAACCGCTGGGCGCTGCGCGGTGAAAACAGCGGTACAATAACGGGGTCGCTGCCGACCAATATCTTATGGGCCTGTGCAGTCAGGGGCAGCCCGCGCTGATGATAGACAATTGCCTCATCTGTGGCGAGCCCTGCATCTGTCAGGTCTTTGGCCAATGGGCTGCGACTAATATCTCCGCGCGGATGCAAACAGGGAGCTTTGGGGTTCAAGGACAGCAATGCCTTGGCAAAGTCCTGCACATTCAACCCCAACATCTGTGCTGGAAAACCAACCTCAATAGCGGTCTCGGCGGTGACTTGTCCCACGGTAAAGCTGGGTAATATGCGGTTTGGTGCAAGTTGTGAAAACGCCCGAACACCGTTGCTGGATGTAAAGATCAGGCTGCGATAGCATGACATATCGGGCAATGATCCCTGAAATATAATCTCGAACAGTGGTGAGATACATATCTGCATCGGGCTGGGGTGCCGCCGCGCTGCAAACATGTTTACAAACCCCTGTGATTGCGCAAGTGGTCGGGTCAAAAGCAAAGCGATGCGCCTGTCTGTCATAATACCGCCGGGATTGTTTGCAACCTAAACAGATGTTACCTGCCCTGAGTGAGGCACGCAATGGAAACAGCGATGAACCAGACCCTGACAATTTTGGGCTTAGAGAGCAGCTGTGATGACACCGCAGCGGCAGTGGTTCGTCACACGCCAGGAAATCGGCCAGAAATTTTGGCATCGGTTGTTCATGGCCAATCGGAATTGCATCGGGACTTTGGGGGTGTTGTGCCCGAAATTGCCGCCCGCGCTCATGCGGAAAAGCTTGATTTATGCGTCGAAGAGGCCTTGAAACACGCCGCCCTTGATCTGGGCGCAATGGATGCGGTCGCGGTCACCGCCGGGCCGGGTTTGATTGGTGGTGTGTTGTCGGGGGTGATGTGTGCCAAAGGGCTTTGTGCGGGATCGGGAAAGCCTCTGATTGGGGTCAACCATCTGGCGGGCCATGCGCTGACCCCACGTCTGACCGATGCTTTGGATTATCCCTATCTGATGCTTTTGGTGTCTGGTGGACACTGCCAGTTCCTGTTGGTTGAAGGTGTTGACAGTTTTACCCGGTTGGGCGGTACGATTGACGATGCCCCAGGCGAGGCGTTTGATAAAACAGCCCGCCTTTTGGGTTTGCCACAGCCCGGTGGTCCGGCAGTTGAAGCCGAGGCAAAACTTGGCGATCCAGGCCGGTTCCGGTTGCCAAGGCCGCTACTGGACCGGCCGGGGTGCGATCTGTCGTTTTCGGGGCTGAAAACCGCCTTGCGGCGCAGTCGCGATCAGATCATATCAGAAAATGGCGGCCTGACTGTGATGGATCGCTCCGATCTATGTGCCGGGTTTCAAGCCGCAATCACCGATGTGTTGGCCGAGAAAACTGACCGTGCGATTGCGGTTTATTTGCAATCGGCCCCGGCAACGCCGGTGTTTGCTGTGGCGGGGGGGGTTGCGGCCAATCATGCAATTCGGGCTCGGCTTGCGACAGTCTGTGCGGCCAACGGACTGGATTTTACCGCACCGCCGCTGGCGCTTTGTACCGACAATGCGGCGATGATCGCCTATGTTGGCCTTGAGCGGTTTCGCCTAGGCATGTGCGATGGCATGGACTTATCCGCGCGCCCGCGCTGGCCGCTTGACCGCACCAGCCCCACCTTGCTGGGCAGCGGAAAAAAAGGTGCAAAAGCGTGAGTTTTGGGATTATCGGTGCCGGCGCATTTGGGACGGCATTGGCCGTCTCTTTGAGTGGAAAATACCCTGAAGTGATTCTCTGGGGGCGCGATAAGGCACATATGCGCAATCTGCAGATGCACCGCGAAAACAGCCGGTACCTGCCCGGTACCGTTCTGCCGGCAGCGTTGAAGCCAACGGCGGATATCAATCAGGCTGCAGCCCAACAGACATTGCTGCTGGCGATACCGATGCAGACGTTGCGACAGCTGGTGGAGGATCACGCAGGGCTTTTCAAAGGCAAAACCTTGGTGGCATGTTGCAAGGGGATAGAACAGTCCAGTAATCTGGGTCCGTTGGCAATCGTGCAAGATATTGTTCCAGATTGTCAAAGCGCTTTGTTGACTGGCCCCAGCTTTGCCCATGATATCGCTTGCGGCTTGCCAACGGCCCTGACGATTGCCTGTGCCGATGATATGGTTGGCCGGCAATTGCAGCAGCAACTCACAACTTCGAACCTGCGGCTCTATCGCACGACAGACACAATTGGGGCCGAACTGGGCGGTGCGATAAAAAACGTCATTGCCATCGCATGTGGTGCAGCGATGGGGGCTGGCTTGGGCGACAGTGCCCGTGCGGCGTTGATGACCCGCGGGTATGCCGAAATGCAACGGATGGCCCTGCCACTGGGCGCGCGACCTGAGACACTTGCCGGCCTGTCAGGGTTTGGCGATCTGACGCTGACCTGCAGCACCCAAGCGTCACGCAATTATCGGTTTGGCGTTGCGCTGGGTCAGGGTGTTGGTTTTGACCCCAAGATTACTGTCGAGGGGGCTGCCACTGCCCGGGCGACGTTGAGCCGAGCGCGAGATATGCAGATCGAAATGCCAATCACTGCGGCGGTGGTCGGGTTGTTGGAGGGCGCTATAGATATTTCACAGGCCATGGAAATGCTGTTGTCCCGGCCACTAAAAGAAGAATAAATCCTAAGTCATAAATAGCAAAGGTTTTATGAGATGCAGTATTGGCTGTTTAAATCCGAGCCAGATACCTGGGGATGGCACAATCAGACCGCCCGAGGCCAAAAGGGCGAAGAATGGGATGGCGTGCGCAATTACCAGGCACGGAATTTTATGCGCCAGATGGCGTTGGGAGATCAGGGGTTTTTCTACCATTCGCAAAAGCAAAAAGCGATTGTTGGTATCGTTGAGGTGATTTCGGTCTCACATCCCGACAGCACGAGCGACGATTCGCGCTGGGAGTGTGTGGACATCAAAAGCCTGTCGGCGGTCGACCCACCGGTCACGTTGGCGATGATCAAAAAAGATCCACGTTTGGCAACGATGATGCTGGTGAATAATCCGCGATTGTCGGTGCAACCCGTCAG
>DDEJ01000021.1 GCA_002336405.1 Rhodobacteraceae bacterium UBA1957 | reverse complement strand
ATAGGGCTAGACACCGATATAGCGGTGCAACAATTCTTTGTCTGTCTGTAAAGCCTCGGGTGTGGTTTCCAGTGCGCTGCGACCATTTTCGACAAACACCACCCGGTCTGCAATCTCTAGTACCGCCTCGACGCGCTGCTCGACCAGAATAATTGCAACATTTTGTTGTTTCAAGGCCAACACGGCATTACGGATCAGCGAGATCATCGAAGGTTGCAACCCCTCTGTTGGCTCATCCAGTAACAGCAGCTTGGGTTTGAGGCAAAGTGCCCGGGCGGTTGCCAGCATCTGTTGCTCCCCTCCCGACAGGGTTTCGGCCCGCTGATCCAGCCGCTCGCGCAGGCGGGGGAACATGTCGAGAACCTCCTCCAGCACCTCTGGACCTTGGTTGCGGGTCATCAGCCCGATCTGAAGGTTTTCCGCCACGGTCATTTCTGTGAACAATCGCCGCCCTTGCGGTATGTATCCGATACCGCGGCGCGGCACCTCATATGCGGGCAATAGGTGCAGGTCTTTGCCCTCAAGCCGGATGTTGCCCTTTTGGGCGCGTACCAACCCCATGATGGTCTTCAAGATCGTCGTTTTGCCAGCACCGTTGCGCCCGAGCAGGCACAGAATTTCACCCGCTTGCACGCGCAATGACAGGTCTTTGAGAACCTGCACATTGCCATAGCCGGAATCTATCCCTTGCACGTCGAGCATCAGCCCCCCAGATACGCGGTTTGAACCGCGTCGTTTTGTCGAATTTCGTCGGGGCTGCCCTCGGCAATGATCTGACCAAAATTCATTACTGTAATGCGATCTGCCAAGGCCATGACCACATTTATATTATGCTCTATCAGCAACACTGTGGTGGTTTGGGCCACCTCTTTGATCAGCGTGATGAAATCGTCTACCTCTGCGTCTGACAATCCCTGAGTCGGCTCGTCTAAAATCAGCAATTGTGGCGATTGACCCAACCCCATTGCAATCTCTAGCAATCGTTGGTGACCATAGGCCATGTCGCCGGCGGTGCGGTGAGAGTGCTCTTGCAACCCGACGCGCCTGAGGGCGGTTTCGACCTCTTGCGCCAGCGTGTTGATTGCGTTTGACAAGCGCGGCTGCACGGCTAGTGCCACATTCTCATAGACGCTCAGTTCTGCGAAAATCGAGGTGATCTGAAAGGTATAGGCCATTCCCTGCTGGATGCGCTTATGGGCTGGCAATTGGGTAACGTCTTTACCTTGAAACGTGATCCGGCCGCTGCTGACCGGAATACGCCCGCACAGCATTGAAACAAATGTGGTCTTGCCAGCGCCATTGGGGCCGATTAATGCCCGGATTTCGCCTTTGGGCAGATCGAAATCTACATCTTGCACCGCAATCAATCCGCCAAAATGACGGCTGACAGACTTTGTGGATAGCAGACTTACGGTAACCATTTGAGCCATTTCTCCCGGATAAGCCCCATAATGCCCCGCCGCGCATAAATTGTCAGCAGGATCAAAACCACACCTGCCACCAGCATATGCGCGTCGGTAAGGGCGCTGGACAGGTCGCGCAGGTAAAACATAAATAACGTGCCGACAAACGGGCCAATAACCGTGCCGGGCCCACCCAGTAGAACATACAGCAGGGGTAAAATAGAAAAAGGCACCTCGGCAAAACTGGCCCCAACAGTCCCAAATAACAACCCATAAGCAGCGCCCGCTGCGCCCGCCATCGTGCCTGACATCACCACCGCCCCCAGCTTGTGCGCCCAGATATCATACCCTAGCATTTTGGCGCGCTCTTCATTTTCGCGAATGGCGATCAATACACGGCCGGTGGGTGCACGGACCAGCTTCAACACCGCCAACAGGCAGATTGAAAACAAAATCAAGGCGGCAAAATAGCGATTGCCGGAATCGGATAGGTCAATGCCTGCAATCTGGCGCGCGGCCTGCGGGATCACAAAGCCTTCGTCTCCGCGGGTGATCGGGTTGAAATACAGGATTGTCAGGAAAATTGCCTGACTGAACATCAAGGTGACAATCATAAAAGCCACCCCGATTGTCCTGAGCGCTAAAAGACCGATCAGCAAGGAAAATATGACCGACACACTAAGGCCTATTAAAAAGGCGGGGCCCGCCGAAATCTCATACAAGCGCATCGACAAGCCCATGCCATACATGCCGGCACAAAAGAACATTGCGTGCCCTAAAGACAGCAACCCTGTGTAGCCAAACATCACGTTATAAGCCATCGCATAGACCGCAAGCACCATCACCCGCGCCAGATTGCCGTGATGGTAATCCGGCAAAATAAAGTGCAGGGCAAACAGCAGGGCGATAAGCGCCAGATGCAGCGACATTTCCCGGCTCACGCGACTTTTGTCCCGAACAGACCGGCTGGGCGGTAGACCAGCACAAAAGCCACCAGCAGTGTCGCCAGAATTTTGGCCAAAGTCGGGGTGAAAAACACTGAGATCACACCGTTGCTCATGCCAATTAAAATTGCGGCAACTACCGTGCCCCGCAGCGAACCCAGGCCGCCAATAATCACCACGATAAACGACAGTAATAGCGGATCGCTGCCCATTAGGTAATGCGCCTGTTGAATTGGCACAACCAACACTGCCCCAAGCGCCGCAATTGCTGCCCCCAGCCCAAAGACAAACGCATAGACCCGCTCTACGGGGATGCCAAAGGCCTGAGCCGTTTCACGGTCCAGTTGGGTTGCGCGCAAGATCAGTCCCAGTTTGCTGCGGGCCATCAAAACCCAGATACCCAGACCGGCGACGCAAGCGGCGGCAATCACAAACAACTTGTAAGATGTGGTCGACAGGCCCCAAGGGAAATAAAATTCAAGTCCAGTATCAGTGAATTCAAACCATGGAATGGCGAGGCGCTGATTGAACGGTGGGGCGACCGGATGGGCGTCGGGCCCATAGGTCATTAAAGTCACCTGTTGCAGAACATACAAAATGCCGATTGTGGCAACGATGGTGCGCTCGGGGTCATAATCAAGCCGCCGCAAAATCATCCGATCACAGACCACAGCCAGCACCGCAACCAGCAATGGTGCGATGATCAGCGCCACAAGAAAGCCAACAGCGGCACTGCCAGCCAACCAGTCGGTGATTGCATAGGCAGACACCGCCCCGAGCATAAAAAACTCGCCATGCGCCACATTCACCACCCGCATCACACCAAAGACCAAAGACAGCCCAAGCGCCGTCAAGGTCAGTACAGAGGCCTGTACCAGCCCTTCCAGCATTGCAAGGATAAGGTGGGGTCCAAATTCCATAAGATGTCTTGGCCTGTACTCAATGGATCAGATGGCCCGGCGCGCAAGCTGGGCCACCGTCACATATCTCTAGGGATCGTTGGGTTAAAACGACTGGCTGGTATAGTCGACCTCATCGGGATACATCGTATCTTCGATCGATGTGGTATGCGCCAGTTCCAGACGCCCCCCCTTTACTTGTGTGATATACTGATGTCCAAACACCTGATGGGTTTTGCCATTGAACATTTTGGCCCCCTGAGGATGTGCTTGGCTGAGCGGCATATTGGTCATCGCCTCAACGGCTTCGATCAGCTTGGCACGATCTGAGGGACCTTGATAGCCAGAGGCCTCCATCCCAGCCTTTATGACATGCAGGGTTTCCCAACAGCCGAACATATGCGCATAAGTTGACACATCTTTGCCATCACTGATCGATGCCCCGTTCTGGTCAACACCGACTGCTGCGCGATAAAATTTGTCATGCTCAGACTGGTTTGCCTGTGCATAGCGCGGATTGCCTTCCCAGAAATAGGTGCCTTCAAGAAACTCGAGTCCCTGGGTTTTGAGGTCGACGGCTTCCAAAGAATCAATAAATCCAAATATCTCGGGCCGGGATGAGCCAAAGAATTCGCCCATTTCCTTCACAAAAGTCAGCACGGCTGGACCAACCATCACATGGTAAATCACATCGGTGTTGCGGGGAATTTTGGGGAAATATTTGGTAAAGGAGGTTTCAGTTGGCGGAATGGCGATTTTGGCGACAACCTCTCCACCCTGTGCCTCAACGGCGGCGGAAAAATAATCTCTGTGGTCGTGTCCAAACGCAAAGTCGGGGAAAATCATTGTTACCTTTTTGCCAAGATTATTCGCGACAAACGGCGCCATCGCCTGAACCTGACTTTTCACATCGGTAATGCCGGGCTGTAGCGTATAGCGGTTGAGCATGCCACTGGCCACATGGTGACCCTCGGACACAACAAAATATGGCATTTTAAGTTCGCCCGCCCGTGGGGCAGAGCCGATCACGACATGGCTAAACAACGTTCCAAAAGCGATATCTGCCTTGTGATAGGTGGCAAATTTTTCGATCACCTCGGCACCGCGCTTCGGATCCGTACCGTCATCTTCGGCGATGATCTCAACCGGGCGTCCGTTTATGCCCCCAGCATCATTGATGACTTTGGCGGCTGCCGTGGTGGTGCGATCATACCAGCGCCCATAAGCAGCGCCTATGCCGGTTCTATGGACCTGAAATCCAATTCGGATCGGGGCCGAGCTCTGGGCTTGAACGTATGGTGCAAAACCCGGAAGCGTAGTGGCAGCGCCAGCAGCGGCGAGGCCTGTCAGAACATTCCGGCGAGTGGGCTGTACATCGAGGTGTTTCTTAATGGCCATTATAATTCTCCAAGTTGACGAAGTTTAAGTCCTTTGTTTAGATCTTACTGTCTAGAAAGTTTGTGTGTGTACACATTAAAAGTCCAGCTCTTTATTCGATTTTTTATCAAAGTGCGACCGGTGATGCCAAGAGCCATAAACCAAATACAGTATAAACCAGCATAAAAGCAGCTACCGGTAATTGTGACAGAACTGCCATACGGTGGTCCCCAAACGTATTTAAAGCAATCATATGTGATAAAATAACTGCGATAATATGTGCCAGCACTATTGCGCCGGCTTGGGTCAGCCAAATGGCCTCAACTGTGTGATGTTGATTGAAAAAACTGGTTGTCACATAAAAGCTATCCCAGCCAAGAAGCGCAGCGCCGGTCTCAAAGGGATCATTGAATGCGGCAAGAAAATACTGCAGATTGACCATCGCTGTGGTTAAAAAATGGGCAAAATGATAGCCTAAAGCAATTGGTAAAAGGCTCAACGCCAAGCGGCAAAACAAGACTGGAAAACACGACGTCTGATTAATTATGGCCAGCCCAAGCCAAACACAAGCGGCAAACCCTGTCGTCAAAAGCGTGATTGCGCCACCCATTCCGAAGCGATTTTGCCATGCAATCGCTGAGCGCCCCGGGAATTCCAGTGGGTTAATACCCAGTTGGCTCATCCACCAGAAGGTTTCGTTAAGCCCGTCAAAAGAGCCAAGTGCCAGCATGACCACGGCAAAAAGCGCCACTGACAGCCCACGAGGGGCCTGCGCAATTATGGCCTGCCCTGGCAATCGCATACTAAACGGGGATGTGCGAAGCGGGGACAGTTGTGCGAGCAGATCGAAAAACACCGTAAATCCTTCGCCTTTGTGCAGCCAGTCTTTGCCAAAAACACCGCACATTGCGAAGGTAAAAAGCCAGTAACCGCTTGCCACCCACGCCAGCCGGTCAGGATCATCGGGTGCCAGATCGGTCAGCGTGTAAACGGCGGCGAGAGAAAAGCTTATAATTGCCGGCCAGACGCCGACCTGATGCGGCAATTTTTTATAAGACCTGCCTTTGAACACGATTTGTACCGGACCGTCCCACGGGTTGATCCAGCACCACAGATCGCCCAAAAGAGCTTGGAGCACCGGAAAACAAATCCACCAAACGGTAAACAGGGTCAGTGGAAGAAGATTTTGCAATGGATCGCGCGGGCCGGACACGCCTATGTAGATCAGGTAAAAAAAGACTAAGAAGGATATCAGGCTGGGTATGGTGTGTGGTTTTGCACCCGGTGGGGCCAGAGAGGGCCAAGGTCTATCATCGCTTAATCGTTTGAATACCCATGGGGGCATTAAAACCGTCAAAAACACCGTCACTGCAACCGCCGCGACGCCAAAAGCAATATAAATGTTCGTCGGTAAAATTAACACCAACGCACGCTCTGAGACATGTGCTACAGCGTCGTTTGCAAGCATGACCGTGGCAAAGCAAAGGAATAATGACACGCCAAATTTCATTTTAAGTCTCTGTCTGGATACGGAATAGTCTGTTACGTTATCGACCGATCACGCTTGCGTCTATGACTTTCAGCATTGGGTGGAAGAGCTTTTTAAAAGGATCTTTTAACGGCTCAAGCTTATTGTCTCACGA
>DDEJ01000069.1:16411-16623 GCA_002336405.1 Rhodobacteraceae bacterium UBA1957 | reverse complement strand
GAGAATTGGAATGACCGGCGCGCTTTGCGTTTACCAAATTTCTTCCGCTCAACCACGCGGCTGTCGCGGGTCAGAAAGCCAGCTGCCTTTAACGCGCCACGCAATGTGGGGTCATAGATCTGCAATGCTTTGGAAATGCCGTGCTTAACTGCACCGGCCTGACCCGACAGTCCACCACCTTTGACTGTCGCATGAACGTCAAATTGGTCCTC
>DDEJ01000069.1:15317-16014 GCA_002336405.1 Rhodobacteraceae bacterium UBA1957 | reverse complement strand
TTGATGGGTTTGCCATTCACAATAACCTTGCCTGAGCCCGGTTTGATCCAGACCCGAGCCACAGCATCTTTACGTTTGCCGGTTGCATAAGAGCGCCCCAAGTCATCGCGGACCGGTTCACGTGGCGCGGCGATTTCTGCGACGTCGACGACAGCAATCTCTTGCAGGCCTTCGAGAGCTTTAATTTCTTCAGACATTATTTCGCCACCCGTGTGTTTTTCGCATTCATAGATTTCACATCCAGCACCGCAGGGCTTTGGGCCTCATGAGGGTGCTCGCTGCCAGCATAAACCCGCAAGTTGGTCATTTGCTGGCGCGACAGACGGTTACCGGGCAACATGCGCTGTACCGCTTTGGTGACAACACGCTCCGGGTGGGCGCCTTCGAGGATTTCACCTGCAGTGCGGGACTTGATGCCGCCGGGATGACCGGTGTGCCAATAGTATGTTTTATCGGTGCGTTTTTTGCCAGTCAGCTGGATTTTATCCGCATTGATGATGATGACATTGTCACCCATATCCATATGCGGGGTAAAGCTTGGCTTGTGCTTGCCACGAAGGCGCATCGCGACAATCGAGGCCAAACGGCCAAGAACGACGCCTTCAGCGTCAATCAAGATCCATTTCTTGTCGATGTCTGCAGGTGTCGCAGAAAAAGTTTTCATTTTGCCAGTACCTAATTTTTGTGTCTAACGCGG
>DDEJ01000069.1:0-14884 GCA_002336405.1 Rhodobacteraceae bacterium UBA1957 | reverse complement strand
CTTGTAAAATAGGTACTATAATACCCCATATTTTTGACTGTTTGAACGCTTTGCGGTAGGTCGCCGCAAGACGACTAGAATGAATTCAGTCCCTTGGCAGCGCATAGGTCATCGACGCACGGGCCACCGGCTGTGTTTGCCCTTGTGGGTAAATCAAGACATCCCCGACGGCCAGCAGTCGGCCTAATTTTAACAGGCTGCCTTGCGCGATCAAATCGGTATTGGCGGCCGGCTTGCGCATGAAGTCGATGGAGGCATTGGTAGTAACGGCCAGTTCCTGCGGGCCGATGCGTGATAGAATTGCAAGATAGATACTGACGTCGGCTAATGCGAACATTGCGGGGCCAGACACCGTTCCGCCGGGGCGCAAATGCCGGTCTGCCACTTTGAGGCGGATTGTTATGCTGTCTTCTGTCACCTGTTCAATCACAAAGTCGTCTGCGACCTGAGGGAAAGTTTTGTCGAGAAATTCGGTTAACGCAGCCACAGACATTTTAATCGACATGCTTTACCTCCATATAGTATTTGGACTAGAATTGACCTGAAAACGGTTGGAGAACAAGATGGCTTTATTAGAACGGACTGATGCAGACGGGATCGCTCATCTGAATTTGAACGCACCCGAAAAATTAAACGCTCTGTCTGAGGCAATGCTCGATGCGCTGCAGGGGCATTTTGACGCGCTGCAAGGCGACCGTTCGGTGCGCGCGGTCATCATCTCGGGGTCCGGCAAGGCGTTTTGTGCCGGCCATGACCTGAAAGAGATGACGGCAGGGCGGCAGGCCGAGGACGGCGGCAAGGCATATTTCAAGCATTTGTTTGACAAATGCGCCCGTATGATGGCGTCGATACCCAAAATGCCCCAGCCGGTGATTGCACAAGTACACGGCATCGCAACGGCGGCGGGTTGCCAATTGGTGGCATCCTGCGATCTGGCGGTGGCGGGGCAGGGCACGCAATTTGGTGTGAACGGGGTCAATATCGGTTTGTTTTGTTCGACCCCTATGGTGGCATTGTCGCGCAATATTCCCCGCAAACAAGCTTTTGAGATGCTGACCACGGGTCAATTTATCGATGCGGATCGTGCGATGTCTCTGGGCTTGGTTAACCGCGTGGTGGCGCCTGATGAACTGGCCGCGGAAACCCGCGCTTTGGCGGACACTGTGGCTGGAAAACTGGCGGTGGCGGTCAAGATCGGTAAAGAGGCCTTTTATAACCAGCTGCAAATGCCGGTCGAGGCGGCCTATGCCTATGCTGGCGATGTTATGGTGACCAATATGTTGCACCGCGATACCGAAGAAGGCATCAGTGCGTTTTTGGAAAAGCGGCCGCCTGACTGGGATCAATCGTAGCCCTTTTCATTCGGACGGCTGTGCACTAAGTCCCGCAGTATGAATGAGACACTCAATATTATCGGTGGCGGCATGGCCGGATCAGAAGCGGCATGGCAGGCTGCGGAATTGGGCGTAAACGTGGTGGTTCACGAAATGCGCCCATCGGTGAAAACCTTTGCCCACCGAACCGGCTATTTGGGCGAAATGGTCTGCTCAAATTCGTTTCGGTCCGATGACGACGAACAGAATGCCGTTGGCCTGCTCCATTGGGAAATGCGCGCGGCAAATGGTCTGATTATGCGTGTTGCAGAGCAACATCGTCTGCCGGCAGGCGGTGCGTTGGCGGTCGATCGTGATCCTTTTGCACAAAGCGTTACGGCGGCACTGCAGGCACATCCCAATATTTCGATTGTGGCCAGTGAACATAAAAACCTACCGGCATCTGGCCAGTGGATCATTGCCACTGGGCCGTTGACCTCTGCGGATTTGGGGCAGGCAATTCAGGCCGAAAACGGCACGGAGGCGTTGGCATTTTTTGACGCAATCGCCCCGATTGTTTACCACGACAGCATAGATATGTCACAAGCATGGATGCAGTCGCGCTATGACAAAGGCGAGACCGAAGCTGAGCGCACCGCCTATCTGAATTGTCCGATGGACCGCGATCAATATGAGGCGTTTATTGACGCGCTTCTGGCCGCCGAAAAGACCGAATTTCACGCAGGCGAAACCGCCGGCTATTTTGATGGTTGTCTGCCGATTGAGGTGATGGCCGAGCGTGGCCGTGAAACCCTGCGGTTTGGTCCGATGAAGCCGGTTGGTTTGACAAACCCGCATCAGCCCGAGGTCAAATCCTATGCGGTTGTACAGTTGCGCCGCGATAACGCGCTTGGCACATTGTATAATATTGTCGGGTTCCAGACCAAGATGAAATACGGTGCGCAGGTCGAGGTGCTCAAGATGATCCCCGGGTTGCAAGAGGCCCGCTTTGCCCGTCTGGGCGGTATTCACCGCAACACCTTCATCAATTCACCCACGTTTCTGGATCCACAGATGCGGTTGAAATCCCGCCCCCATATTCGGTTTGCTGGCCAGATCACCGGTGTAGAAGGCTATGTAGAAAGTGCGGCAATGGGGTTGCTGGCTGGGCGTTTGGCTGCGGCGGATATTTTGGGTGTGACCCTGCCGCCAGTGCCACAAGACACCGCAATGGGGGCCTTGATTCACCATATTACTGGTGGGGCCGAGGCCAAAACATTTCAGCCGATGAACGTCAATTTTGGCCTGTTTCGTCCAATTGACGGTCTCAAAGGTGGGCGGCGGGGGCGCAAGGACCGCTATAAAGCCTATACCGACCGGGCAAAAATTGCCTGGAGCGCGTGGCTTGCTAAGTCTTCGGTTGACGCAAGCTGACCCATTTGCTTTGAGTTATCACATGTCGGGTACATCTCTGGGGCAACCCTATCCATTTGGTGATGAATATCCACAAGCGCCTTTTGGTGCCTGTGCCAAACGCAGCTTGCACAGGTGTGCCCACTCTCTTAAGTGGCCGTTTGATAACACCCTATATGTATTTGATAACAATGGCTTTTAGAACAAGATTTGCACCGTCCCCAACGGGTCCACTGCATCTTGGCCACGCGTATTCGGCGCTTTTGGCACATGATCGTGCTCGCGCTGAGGCGGGTGAGTTTTTGTTGAGGATCGAAGATCTGGATTCTGCGCGGTGTCGCGATCATTTTGAAGCGCAAATTTATGAAGATCTTGACTGGTTGGGCATTCGCTGGGATGGCCCGGTGCTGCGCCAGTCTGAGCAGACGCAAGATTACGACGCGGTTTTGTCTGATCTCACGGCGCGCGGTCTGACCTTTTCATGCACCTGCAGTCGCAGTGATATTCGGGCCGCCCTTGCCGCGCCCCAAGAGGGGGCGCTGCCGCTGGGACCTGATGGCTTGATCTATCCCGGCACCTGTCGGGGGCGGGTTGCGCAGGGCGATACCGCAGATGAGGCATTGCGCCTTGATATGACAAAAGCCACGGCTGTTCTGCCAGATATTTTTTACTACCAAGAAGTTGGTGAGGATGTGCCTGCGACGATTACAGTGTTGAGCCAAACTTTGGTGGCTTCAGTTGGCGATGTCGTCCTGGGACGCAAAGGTCAGGATGCGGTGGCTTATCATCTGGCCTGTGTGATTGATGACGCCCGTCAAGGCGTCAGCCATGTCATTCGCGGTCAAGATTTAAGTGAGGCCACACAGATCCATGTGGTGTTGCAACAGCTTTTGGGGCTGCAAACGCCAGTCTATTGCCACCACCGCTTGATCCGTGATGCGACGGCAAAACGTCTTGCCAAACGCAGCGACGCGCAGGCGATTGCCAAGTTTCGCGATGACGGGATGTCGCCGCAAGATATCCGGCGGTTGGTCGGTCTCTAATTGCCGTTGCCCGGGCTTTCGGGCTTTAGCAGCTCAACCTCTTGGGTGCCGCGAACTGCGGTGTAAAAACAACTGCGGCGGTTGGTGTGGCAGGCAGGACCGATTTGGCGCACCACCACCAGCAGACAATCGCGGTCGCAATCTATCCGAAAATCGACCAAAGCTTGGGTGTTGCCGCTGCTTTCGCCCTTGATCCAAAACGCCTGCCGAGAGCGAGACCAATAGGTGACGCGCCCGCTGTCAAGCGTCTGGTGGACCGCATCTTGGTTCATCCAAGCCATCATCAGAACCTCTCCCGTAGTCTCATCCTGTGCGATTGTTGGGATTAGGCCTGCGGCATTATAGCTTAAACTTGCTGGATCGAATGACATTCGTAAAAAACCTTTTGCATAGTGGCGATGCGTCCCTATCTATTGAGGATGTTACCAAAGGAAAACCCATGGCTGGCGAAAATGATCTGATAAAACTTTATTCGGGGCGTATTTTGGCGCTGGCGGCCGATATTCCAAATTCAGACCGCCTTGAGGCCCCGGCGGTTACGGTCAAGAAACGCTCGCCCTTATGTGGGTCGACAGTAACGGTCGATGTGGAATTTGAGGGGCAGACTGTCAGTGCCTTTGGACAGGATGTCAAAGCCTGCGCCTTGGGACAGGCGGCCGCTTCGGTGATTGGGGGGGCAATCGTTGGTGCGTCACTCGATCAGGTGAAACAGGCGCAGGGGGCGTTACAAACACTTTTGACAGAGGGTGGTCCGCCGCCGCAAGCGCCGTTTGAAGGGCTTGAGGTTCTGCGCCCAGCGAAAGATTTCAAGAATCGACACGCCTCGATCATGCTGGCCTTGGATGCGGTAGTCGAAGCGATCGACCATTACCAAGAACAGCCTGTCCAAGATCAAACCCTGTAGGGCAAATTTGTATAAAACCAATCCGTGTAAGACCAAGCCCGGACGGGCCTTACAGGGTGGAGCAAAGACATAAAAAAACCGCCGCGCTTGCACTCAAGGCGGCGGTCAGTGTGCATCTCGTCGTTTGAAAGCAATGTTTTTGCGACGCAGTATGGGCCCGAAGGCGATGGCGGGGACCAGCAGGTAAGTCCTGACACACATCAACGGGTCGCGCATCGATTTCGGAAATGCAATTTCTATGTCAGGGCAGGACCGGCAAATGCAAGCTGGGCAGATGCAGCGCAACCAGCAATATCAGCACAATTGACGCCGCGCCAATCGCATCCTGCAATAATGTATTTTGCGATCGGATGTAGGCTGTCTTTATTTGTGTGAACATGGTGTGTACCTCTCAGATCCAGCGTGTTCTTTAAGTGTTCTCACGTTAGGACGATCATGTAAAGAACAAAATTAGAACAAAGGGTGAATTTTTTAAGATATACTACCCAACAGTGATGAGCCGAATGGCTTGATCCTGTTCGGTCAGCCATAAAAGTGTACGCGCGGCGCGGCCACGATCACTTTCTAGTTTGGGGTCTTCGGCAAGTAATTTGCGGGCATCAGATTGCGCCACAGCCATCAGATCGGCCTGACCCTCGATGTCTGCGACTCGAAACCTTGGCAGTCCTGATTGCGCAGTTCCGATCAGGTCACCGGCGCCCCGCATTTTAAGATCTACCTCGGCAATCTGAAATCCGTCTTCGGTTTCGCGCAAGACCGTCAGCCGTTTGCGCCCTGATTTGGACAGGGGCGCTTGGTACATCAACAGGCACGTCGAATGTTGGTCGCCGCGCCCGACGCGGCCGCGCAACTGGTGTAACTGCGCCAGGCCGAAACTTTCAGCGCGCTCAATCACCATAATGGTGGCGTTGGGGACGTTCACGCCAACCTCGATTACTGTTGTGGCGACCAGCAGGCTTGTTTCGCCAGTTTGAAAAAGCCGCATGGCCTGATCTTTATCGGCAGCTGGCATTTGCCCGTGCACCAGACCGACAGCGTCATTCCCGAGCACGGCCCGCAGTCGTTTGAAGCGGTCTTCGGCCGCAGTGAGGTCTGACAACTCGCTTTCTTCGACAAGAGGGCAAACCCAATAGATTTGTCGACCTTGGGCAATCGCGTTGCGTAATTTTTCAACCACTTCGTCAATCCGCCCCGATGAGATCATCGCCGTTGCAATTGATTTGCGCCCGGGTGGTTTTTCGTCAAGCACCGACACATCCATATCGCCGTATTGCGCAAGCGCCAAAGACCGCGGAATCGGCGTTGCTGTCATCACCAGCACATCAACAGACTGGCCTTTTTGGCCGAGTTCAAGACGCTGGCGCACACCAAATCTGTGCTGTTCATCGACTACAGCTACGCGCAAATCTGCAAAAACCACGTCCTTTTGAAACACCGCATGAGTGCCAACCAACAATTGGATATCGCCGTTTTGCAAGGCTGCAAGTTTCGTGCGTCGGTCACGGCCTTTGTCGCGGCCGGTTAAAAGCTGCAGAGTGATCCCCGCGCTGGTGGCCAGCGGTTGCAGGGCTTCGAGATGTTGCCGTGCCAGAATTTCGGTGGGGGCCATCATTACGCCTTGGCCACCAGCCTCGACGGCGACCAAAAGCGCCATGAACGCCACTAACGTTTTTCCCGAGCCAACGTCGCCCTGTAACAAACGGTTCATCTTTTGCCCGCCTGCCATGTCTTTGGTAATTTCCTGTAGCGTGCGGGTCTGTGCTCCGGTTGGGCTATAGGGAAGTTGGTCGAGAACTTGGCGTTGCAACGTGCCGTTCCCTTGGGTGGACCGCCCCTTTGTGCGGCGCAGATTGGCGCGGGCCAGTGCAAGCGTCATCTGATGCGCCATAAACTCATCATAGGCCAGCCGCTGCCGGGCAGGGCTATAGGCCGCGAGGTCTGCCATGGTCTCGGGGCTATGGGCTTGGCGCAACGCGCTGGCCCAATCCGGCCAGTCGTGTTTGGCTTTTTGCCAGGGGTCAATCCATTCGGGCAGGTTGGGAAGTTGGGTAAGCGCGGCTTTACTGGCCTTGGCCATGGTTTTCTGTGTCACCCCGGCGGTCAGCGGGTAGACTGGCTCGAAACCGGGGATCTCGGCTGCGTCGTCTTCGCTGACGGTATGATCGGGATGCACCATCTGCGCCATGCCATCAAATTGTTCGACTTTTCCAGAAACAATCCTGCGGCTTCCAGGGGGGAGCAATCGCAAAAGATAATCGCCACGCGCATGGAAATAGACCAGCTGAAAACTTGTCTCTGCATCGGTAACCGCGATGCGGTAGGCACCGGCTTTGGTGCGTGATGGCGTGTGGTTGCCGATCTCTACACCGACGGTGATAACCCCGGGCAAAACGGCAGTGTTGACACTGTTCTGACGGCTGCGGTCAATGCCTGAATGGGGTAGGGTGAACAGCAGGTCACGCGGCTTGGTGATCGCCAAATAGGTCATGTTTTCGGCGATGCGTGGCCCAACACCCGCCAAAGATGTCAAATCGGCAAACAGCGGAAAAAGAGCTTCGGGCCGGCTGCTCATAGGGCTTTGATCAGCGTGAGCCAATCGTCTTCATCGATAGTTTCAACTCCAAGATCTGCGGCTTTCTTCGCCTTTGACCCCGCTCCCGGCCCAGCGATCAGCAGGTCGGTTTTTGCTGAAACGGAACCGGCGACCTTGGCACCCAACGCCTCGGCGCGAGCTTTGGCCTCAGCGCGCGACATTTTCTCGAGGGTGCCGGAAAATACCAGTGTTTTACCCGCAACGGGGCTGTCAGATATCTGAGGTCGTTCGGCGGCTTGAATGTCGAGATGCGCCACCAACCGGTCAATTGAGGCCCGCTCAAGCGGCTGTTGAAAAGCTGTTACTAAAGATTTCGCCATCACCGCACCAATGCCGTCGATGGCGTTCAAATCATCCCAGGCAGACCCCTCGAGATGGCCGGCTTGGTCAATCTCCTGTCGCAACGTCTCCCAAGTGCCGTAATGCGCCGCCAGCAAATTTGATGCGGCCTCGCCAACATGGCGAATGCCGAGAGCGAAAAGAAATCTTCCAAGGGCGATTGTACGCCGCTCTTCAATGGCTTGAAAGAGCTTGTCTGCACTTTTCCCGCCCCAGCCGTCACGGTTTTTCAACTGCTGGACACCGTCGCTGAAGCGTGTGCGCAACGTGAAAATTTCAGATGGTTCCCGCGCCCAGCCGTCTTGATAGAACTGTTCCGCTTGTTTGGCACCGAGCCCGTCGATGTCAAACGCGGAGCGAGAAACAAAATGCTTCATTTTTTCAATTGCTTGTGCGGGGCATATAATGCCACCACTGCAGCGCCGGACCGCGTCGCTTTCTTCGCGCAGAGCGGCAGAACCGCATTCAGGGCACCGCGTGGGATAGCAAAAACGCTTGGCATCAGGCGCACGTTTTGACAGCGCCACATCTGCGATTTTTGGGATTACATCGCCGGCGCGATAGACCTGCACCCAATCGCCAATGCGGATGTCCTTGCCCTCGCGGATCGGGCCGCCGGTGGCATTTAAACCCGCGATGTAATCTTCGTTGTGCAAGGTAGCATTTGACACCACCACGCCACCCACGGTCACCGGTTGAAGGCGGGCAACAGGTGACAATGCCCCGGTGCGGCCCACCTGGATATCGATCCCCTCCAAGCGGGTCCAGGCCAATTCTGCGGGGAATTTATGCGCGATGGCCCAGCGTGGCGTGGTTGAGCGCAGCCCCAAGCGTGCCTGTAGGTCCAGATCATCTACCTTATAGACCACCCCGTCGATGTCGTATCCCAAAGTGGCACGCTGGCGTTCAATTTCTTGATAATGGTCGATCAGGCCCTGTGGCGTTGTGTGTGTTTGGGTAAGTGGATTGATCACAAAGCCAAGTTCTTTGAGACGGTGGATTGCGCCGCTTTGGGTCGCGGCCAGTGGGGCCGACATTTCACCCCAAGCATATGCGAAAAACTTTAATGGTCGGTTGCGGGTGATATCAGGGTTGAGTTGGCGCAGGGATCCTGCAGCGGCGTTGCGGGGGTTTGCAAAGGTCTTTTCTCCACGTACGATTTGCCGGCTGTTTAAATCTGTGAAATCTAAGTGACTCATATATACTTCGCCGCGCACTTCCAGAATTTCAGGCGCGTTGCTCAGCTGTTTGGGAATATCGGCGATGGTATAGGCATTTTCGGTTACGTTTTCACCGGTCTGACCGTCTCCGCGCGTCGCTGCTTGGATCAAAATGCCCTGCTCATAGCGCAGGCTAAGTGACAGCCCGTCAATTTTTGGCTCAGCAGTATAGGCAAGTGCTGCCTGTTCACCGAGCCCCAGATAGCGGCGGATTCGGAGGTCAAACTCTGTGACATCCTCATTGGTGAACGCATTACCCAACGAGAGCATGCGCCGTGCGTGTCGCAGTTTGGAAAACCCATCTGCCGGGGGGGCTCCAACTTGATCGCTCGGGCTATCTGCCCGCTTCAATTCTGGAAACGCCGTTTCAATGCTGAGATTGCGTTGTTTTAGCTGGTCATACTCTGCGTCACTTACAATTGGCGTATCGGCTGTGTGATAGGCGTGGTTTGCCTTGTTCAAAGCCGACGAAAGACTTTTTAATTCTGCCTCAGCTTCGGAAATGCTTAAGTCAGAGATATTGGTGTTTTTGTGCACAGCGTGGTTCCCGAATGGCCTGTGCAATTGATAGTCTGACGCAACAAGGAGGTCCACCCGTCAGTGCATCGTTGACCTCGGGCTGACACTGTTTGGTTTTCTCTAAGCCACTTGGGTGTCGACTTGATGCTCGGGTTCAGGATCACGCAAGACATATCCACGGCCCCAAACCGTATCGATTCGGTTGTCACCATCAGAGGCTTCGCTGAGTTTTTTACGCAGTTTACATATAAACACATCGATAATTTTTAGTTCGGGTTCATCCATGCCGCCGTAAAGATGGTTGAGAAACATCTCTTTGGTCAGGGTGGTACCCTTGCGCAGGGAGAGCAATTCTAGCATTTGGTATTCTTTTCCGGTCAAATGCACGGGCTTGCTGTCCACATCAACTGTTTTTGCGTCAAGGTTTACGGCAATACTGCCGGTGCGGATGATGGATTGCGAATGGCCTTTGGAACGGCGAATAATCGCATGAATTCGGGCCACGAGTTCGGCGCGATTGAACGGTTTTGTCAGATAGTCATCTGCACCGCATCCGAAACCTTTTAATTTGCTGCTGGTGTCGTCTGACCCTGACAAGATCAGAATGGGGGTTTCGATCCGGGCCATACGCAGGTGCCGCAATACATCATGCCCGTCCATGTCGGGTAGATTGAGATCAAGGAGAAGAAGATCGTAGTCATATAGTTTTGCCAGATCAATCGCTTCCTCGCCGAGATCAGTTGAATAGACGTTCAAATTCGCATGGGTGAGCATCATTTCGATACTTTTTGCAGTTGTCGGATCGTCTTCGACCAATAAGATTCTCATGTGGAGACTCCTCGATTATACGCTTATCTTTCTATTCATGATGTAAAAAAGTTAACCTAAGGTTACTTTGGTTATTATTACTAATACACCTTTGGTTGTCTATACTTTTGTGACTGTGTTGTTTTAAGTGCGGTTTCGCCGTGGTCATGCAGAGCTTGTACCCATGATTGAAATTCATCAACGCTCAGATTGTACAGATCCAAGGCTTTATTTTGAGAAATCAACCCGTACAAGACGGCCCGAACGACGGTCGCTTTGCGCGAAGCAACCCAGCGCACGGTGCCAGCCGGGGGAAGGTCGGCAAGCGACAAAATACTGCCATTGGCGGTTGTAACCGATCTTGGCCCTGAGGTCTTTTTTAAATACATCTGGTAATCTTTCTGTAGCAGTTGCCCCAGACTGCGTGTATCTAAGTTAAAAGAGGCTGAAATCGCCCTAAGAGAGTGATTAGAATTTTCTTATATTATGCAATAAGTTATCCGGAGTTCCTTGGTTATGGTGGAAACTGAAACGGCCCTTAACTCGCTCGGCTTTGCCAAAAGCCCCGCTGAGACCCGCGTGGTTGTAGCTATGTCCGGTGGTGTGGACAGTTCGGTTGTGGCGGCGCAACTGGCAGAAGAAGGCTATGATGTGGTGGGAGTGACGTTGCAACTTTATGACCACGGTGCCGCGCTTGCCAAAAAGGGGGCATGCTGTGCTGGGTTGGATATCCACGATGCGCGTCGCGTTGCCGACACGATGGGGTTCCCGCATTACGTGCTGGACTATGAAAACTTGTTCAAAGATGCGGTGATCGATGAGTTTGCCGATAGTTATCTTGCCGGGGCCACGCCGGTGCCTTGTATTCGCTGTAATGAACGGGTCAAGTTCAAAGACCTGCTCGAGACCGCGCGCGATCTGGAGGCCGATTGCATGGCGACTGGGCATTATATCCAGCGCAGGGTGGGGGCCTCTGGCACGGCAGAATTACACCGCGCGGCAGACGCCGAGCGCGATCAGTCCTATTTTTTGTTTTCCACATCACCAGAACAACTTGATTATCTGCGCTTTCCGCTGGGGCATTTGCCATCCAAAGATGCGACCCGGGCGCTGGCGGCGAAATACGGTCTCAGCGTCGCAGACAAGCCAGACAGTCAGGACATCTGTTTTGTACCCAATGGCAATTATGCCAGCGTGATCGAAAAACTACGCCCCGGTGCCGCGGATCCCGGTGAGATTGTAGACCCTGACGGGCGCGTTTTGGGCCAGCATAAGGGCGTTATTCACTATACGATTGGTCAACGGCGTGGGTTGGGTATCGGTGGGCTCAGTACTCCGCTTTATGTCGTGCGCCTCGATGTGGACACGCGACGGGTCGTGGTTGGTCCCAAAGAGATGTTGGCCAAACGCATCGTGCCGGTGCGCGAAATCAACTGGCTGGGGGATGCGCCGTTTACCAGCCGTGACGAATGGCAGGTGTCGGTCAAGGTCCGCTCGACCCGGCCGCCGCGCGAAGCGTTGATCCGGCCGTTGTCAGCAACCACGGCAGAGGTTGAGCTTTACAGCCCAGAAGAAGGTATTTCGCCGGGGCAGGCTTGCGTATTTTATGACGGTGGCAGCAGCCGTATTCTGGGTGGCGGTTGGATCTGGCGGGGAAGCTGACGGCGTGTACTGAGGGTCTAAGTTGCCCCGCTACAGGGTCACTGTCCAAGGGTATACGCACCCTTAAACGCTGTCACGCGCCGTTAATCAAACCGATATCCGCGTTCAAAAGCCGGGCCAATGCGTAGGTGTCGTTGCTGGGCACCACCAGATCGAAACCCTGACTTTTACGCAGGGCAGCACCCGCACCGTTTGAACAAAAAATACCCACATGTTTATCGACTTTATGGCTCTGCTCTAGGATTGTCGCCATCGCCTGTTCTAGCGGCTCATAGGCTTGTTCTGGGCCAGGGGGATAGCCAAAGTTCAGCGCCAGATCGGCAGGGCCAACAAACACAGCATCCAAACCCTCGACGGCGAGAATGGCCTCGAGATTTTGAAAGCCCTCGCTGGTTTCGATCATCGCCATAGTCACAATGGTGTCATTGGCATGCTCAAGATAGCCGTCACCTGCATAGTATTTTGCACGAAAAGGCCCGAAGCTGCGGCCGCCGCGTGGTGGGTAGGAGGCTGAAGCCACGAATGCTTCGGCCTGTTCTGCCGTGTTTACCAAGGGGCATATAAGACCATAGGTGCCCGCATCGAGCGCTTTCATAACCTCGGCGGGTGCACCGGATGCTAAACGCACAAATGGTGTTGCCGCAGTTGTGGCCAGCGCCGTCAGCATCGCAGGCAGCGATTGCAAATCGGTCATCCCGTGCTGCATATCGACAACAACCGCATCCAAACCGGACTGTCCCATTGTTTCGGCGATGAGCGGGCTGTCACAACTGACCCAGCCACAGGAAGCGGTCTTGTTTTGAGACCACAGCAATTTGACAGAATTTGGCCGCATGATACAGAATCCTTACACATGTGTGATCAAAACTTACATCTTAATGGTATCAGCGGCAAAGCTAAAAATCCACAGCATGTAAAAGCCTTTACAGTAAAAGTTTTAGGTCATGGTCGATGTGAAGTTGCAGGGATTTGTTCGGTGTGGCGATCATGCGGTTTTTATCTTGGGCTTGGGTGTTATCTAGCTGCAAACTGAGCCAATTAGCTGCGGGCGCTGGGTTGTTGTCTCTCAAAGGTTAAAAGTGGTACCGACTGCTGCAATGCGCCGGTGTGCTTGCACGGAACGACTTGTTTTGGGACCATCAGGCTGTGATGTCGCGTTGCAAGCAATGTCATGACACAAAAACATAAGGTTATTTATTTTGAAAAGAGTGGGTGTTTACGTGATTATGGGGGTTGCGGGCTGCGGGAAATCAACCGTTGGTGCGGCTTTGGCAGCAGAACTGGGCGCTGTTTATCTGGATGGAGATGATTTACATTCTGCCGCGAATATCACAAAAATGTCTGCGGGGGAGCCTCTGAGCGATGCAGACCGTGCGCCTTGGTTGCGAGGTATTGGTCAGGCACTGGCAGCCGCTGATGGGATGCTGATCGTTGGATGCTCGGCGCTGCGCCGCATCTATCGCGATTGGATCCGCGAGCAAGCCAAAAGTGATGTCGTTTTTCTGCATCTGTCTGGAAGCCGCGCTGTGATCGAACGCCGCATGTCCGCAAGAGAGGGGCATTTCATGCCGGTGCAATTGCTGGATAGTCAATTTGCAACGTTGGAACCGTTGCAGGTGGATGAGACGGCTTTTGTGGTTGATATCGATCAGGAGTTTGAAACGGTTGTGGCAAAACTGGCCGATTATATTAGAACCTGGCCCTAGCGCTTTGAGGCGAGGGCTGCTTTTACGCCAGTTGGTCATCATGAAAAAAATCAGTTCGTCAAAAAGGGCTGGCTGTTTGGGATGATCTCAGCCAACGTCCCATAACACACCGCCATACACAATCATGCCAATTGTGGGGTCCCGTGCTTGCATGGTCGGTTTTCATCGCCAGTGACATGATTATTGTGAATTGACCTCATTGCGCCAAGCCACCGTCTGTTTCGCATCGTTTAGGGCGTCATCAAATCCGCTCAACTATCTTAACCGGTAATGGCTTATGCTAAACCACCCGCGGCCATACTCGGGATCGCGGCGGAATTCATCAATTCCGTAAGTTCCGTCAGCGCGCATAAAAATATCAACGCAGACCGTGTCACCCTCCAGATTGAAGGATTGGACGATGATGTTACTATGGGTCAGGCATTTTATCCTGCTTTCGCAAAAACGTGTGAATAAGTTGTATAAGTATTGGACTTGCGGAGGGTGAAAGATTTCCCTGCGATGGCTTTTGTAATGATATTTTTTGGGTATAGAGGTTGCACGTCGATCTAGATGCTGGATTCAGGACTTTTCCATGGAAAAGCCCGCCAAATCAAGGTTGCAGTCAGCCATAATGCAGTGTCTATAATTATTATTCTTCGTTGCCGAGAAACTGTCCAAGGCAAAAACCGAAACATTTTTGTCATTCGATTGGTGGGTTGTCGCGCCTTGTTAGGCTACTGATGGCCGGCGCTGGGCAGTCAATTGGCAATGTGTATTCTCTTGCACCGGGTAAAATGTGTTTACAAAATCGGGGTAACTCCAGCTATCACCACGGCTGTCGCAAATCACAAAGATCTTTTGCGATGCCCTGATCAAGGCGCTCGGTTAAGTTTGCAATCTATTTGATAAGAGAGAATGCTCACATTCCCTCAGATTTGAAGAAATACCTCAAGCTTAGCGCAAGACGCATTATACCTCAGCACGTTGATCCACGATTGCCTTGCGCTCGTCAGCTTTGATGTTGCGCTGCGCATACAGTGTCACTTTGCTATTGTCTCCCTGTCTTCGACGCTAGATCGGATAATTTACGGTCTCTCTTTTGTGCCAACGTATAAGGTCTTTTATCCACCAACCTATAACGGTCTGTACGAACTTTTCCGGATCATTGATTAAGGTGTCACAATTTGCCATTGCTACATCTTGATATAACCCATAAGCGGCACCTTTACGTTTAAATATCACTTCGCTTGCTTGGAAAAGCCAGACGTCTGCATCGACGCTCCTAGATCTTAGAAGTTCGATAAACTCCGCCTCATGGACTTCGAGAATTCGCTTCCGAAACAACTTAGTTAAACTGTCGATCTTGCTCCAGCCGTGAAGCCC
>DDEJ01000132.1:11250-17617 GCA_002336405.1 Rhodobacteraceae bacterium UBA1957 | reverse complement strand
TTGCAGTTTGCAGTTTGCAGTTTGGCGGTTGGGCTTGTGTTAAATGCAAACTATGGTTCAGGCCTGTTAATTTCTCGTAGCTGCCGGTGTCTATGTCTCCCACCGTGATGGTGTGCAAAAATAAAAATTGACGACAAGCATCTGGCAGTCTGACGGATATTAATCGGTCTGGGTTTGCCACGATCAACAGCCCCTATTTCATTGTTGTGGCTGCCGACTGTTCACAAATTGAACATAAATTAGGCATGGGTGATCAGATTTGAACAGTCATAATACTATTCTGCTGGGAGTCGGCTCTTTATTTGACAGAAAACAAGAAAAGAATGGGTGAAACATGAAAGCACAAGTGCTGCATAAATATGATGATGATCTAACGGCATCATCTTGGGTGGACATGGGAAATGTGCCAGATCCTAAAATTGAGAAGTCCAGTGATGTGATTGTGCGTATCGGTGGGGCGGGTGTTTGCCGCACTGACTTGCATATCATCGAGGGCGTATGGCGCGGCGCGATGGATCCAACTGGCGACAGTTTATTGCCGCTTATCATGGGTCATGAAAACGCAGGCTGGATTGAAGATATCGGATCTGAAGTCGAAGGTTTGAAAAAAGGTGATCCGGTGATTGTGCATCCCAAAATCACTGGTGGCACTTGTTTGGCGTGTCGGCGCGGTCATGACATGCACGGCGAAAATGGATCTTTCCCTGGCGTTAGTTGTGACGGTGGATATGCAGAAGCGTTAAAAACTTCAGTCCGTAACATTGTGAAATTACCACAAACGCTAATTCCCAAAGAAGTGGCCGCCTACTCGGATGCCGGCCTCACGGCGTACAGGGCGGCAAAAAAGGCCTCCCGGCATCTTTTGCCCGGTGAGAAATGTGTGGTCATCGGATCTGGCGGCTTGGGCCATATTGGCATTCAGGTTCTTCGATCAATGTGTGCGGCAGATATTATTGTGGTGGATCCATCTGATCTTTCACTTTCGCTAGCAGAATCATGCGGTGCTGAATATCTGGTCAAAGCTGATGGTAATGAAGTCGAAAAAGTTCTCGAATTGACACAAGGAAAAGGCGCAGAAGCAGTGCTGGATTTTGTGGCCGAACGCGGCACAACAGCCAAGGGTCTGGCAATGACGCGCGATATGGGCAGCTATTATGTGATTGGTTACGGCGAAGACATCAATGTCAGCGCCTTTGAAATGATCACAACTGAGAAAAATATTATTGGCAATCTGGTTGGTACATGGGCCGAATTGACCGAGTTAATGGCGCTGGCTGATAAAGGCAAAGTTAATCTGACCACGCAAGAATATGGTCTCGCAAACGCTAACCAAGCCCTGCAAGACCTCAACAACGGCAAGGTTAAGGGACGCGCTGTCCTTATTCCTTAAATACAGCAAAAAGACTAACTGGGAGAAAGACAAGATGAATAAAATATTAGGTATGGGCGTTGTCGCTGCGACTGCAAGTTTACTAGCGGGCGCTGTGCAGGCCGATAAGTGGAGCGATCAGTTTCCACACATTAAAAACACCGGCGATATTCCGGGTGAGTGTTCATATGACGCGATGTCTCAAAAAGACTACAGTGGTCAGAAGCTTACGATCAACACCCACGCTGTGCCTGTAATGGGTGAACCAACTGCTTTGCATGCCGAGCAGTTTAGCACCTTAACAGGGGCCGAAGTCAGCGTGATCCACACCCCTGCGGGCGATCTATACTCCAAGGCAATGGTGCCGTTCCAATCGGGTCAATCGCCCTATGACATTGTATTTGGTTTCTCGAACTTCATTCGCGATTGGAAACAGTATCTTGAGCCTGTGCCCGCGAAATACGTAAACATGCGTCAAATGCAAGACGTCACCCAGAGCCACATCGACGTGAACTCTTGGGATGGAGAGATGATCCAGTTTCCGATCGATGGCGATCGCCATTATCTGAAGTACAGAAAAGACGTGATCGACAATCCTGAGTATCAGGCGAAATATAAAGCTGAGACCGGTAAAGAACTGCGGGTGCCGCAGACTTGGAAAGAATACGGCGAAATGGCTGCGTTCTTTAATGGCTGGGATTGGGACAATGACGGCGAACTGGAGTATGGTTCAGCAGAAGTCATGAAAAAAGACGACCTGATGTTTGCGGCTTTCTTCAGCCGTTCGGTTGCCTATGCAAAAAATCCAAGAACACCGGGCGGGTATTTCTTTGATTTAGAAACCATGGAACCGCTGATCAATGGTCCGGGATTTGTCGAAGCTCTGACCGATTGGGTTGCTGCGACAAAATATGTGCCACCAGGCGGGATTAACTTTGGTCTGGGTGACGAGATTAACTCATTTGGGGGTGGGCAAACCCTGTTCAGCTTCTCCTGGGATGACGCCTTCGTTGCGGCCATGCAAGACGACAGTGCGATCAAGAACAAGGTTGGTGCAGCGCCACTTCCGGGGTCAGACCGCGTTTGGAACCGTGTCAGCGGTGCGTGGGAAGACGAATATAATCAGGCACCTTACATTGTTTGGGGTTGGACAGCGGCTGTTGCCAAGCAAAGCAAAAACCACGATATGGCGTTCGACTATCTGTGCTTCTTTGCCAATGATGCAAACCACCAAGCAGACATTGCCATTGGCCGTTTTGGTGTAAACCCGTTCAAAAAATCGGACTTCGTGCCTGAACTTTATGTTGAGCGTCAAGGTTGGGATCCAGAAATTGCGAAGCAGTATGCCGATACATTGATGGAAATGGAAGAAGGCAGCACAAACCGGGTATTCCCGCTGCGTATTCCTGGTGTTTTCCAATTTAACAGCGCCATCGCAACCGGCACCTCTAAGGCTCTGGCAGGTCAGCTGTCGCCACAAGAAGCTTTGGATGAAGTTGCAGCTGAGTGGAAAAAGATCGTCAAACGTATCGGCAAAGATGTGGTGAGAGAAGCTTACGCCGTCGGTGTCGCTTTGGAAGACAATCTAGAGTAGTCTATTAATTAAGACACGATATTTGAACGCCCCTAATCAAGTGGCGTTCATTTCTTAACCATGGCGAGAGACGATGAACTTTAAACATAAATATCTGTTTTTGCTTCCTGGATTGCTGGTTCTTTTAGGCATCTTGATCTTTCCTATTGGGTTTACGGTCAGATTAAGTCTGTCCAGCTGGGACAGCTTTTTCCCTGGCTTGGATTTTATCGGTCTTGAAAACTATATCCGTCTCTTCACCGATGATCTCCGCTTTTGGGAGGCTTTCTTACGCCTCAGCTTTCTGTCAATAACAACCGTTTTTCTGCAATATGTAATCGGGTTCGCATTGGCGCTTATGGTCTGGCAAGAGATACGGTTTCAGCGGTTTTTCCGCGTTTTATTCTTAATTCCAATGATGACCACGCCGGTTATCATGACGGTGATCTGGCGGACCTTTTTCCATGAATCTCTCGGTCCTGTGAATGATTTTTTTAGTCTTTTCGGCATGACGCCTCTGTGGCTCAGCGATGAGCATCTGGCGCTGGTCACGGTGATTATCGTTGAGGTTTGGCAGTGGACGCCGTTCATGTTCCTGTTGATGTTGGCGGGCCTTCTGTCGTTGCCGAAAGAACCTTTTCTGGCCGCCTCTATTGATGGTGCAGGCCCCATCCGTAAATTTGTCTATGTCACCTTTCCTTTGATGGCGCCGATTTCTATCGGGGCGATTATCATCAGGCTGATCGAAGCATCAAAGATAATGGACACAGTCTATGTCTTGACCTCGGGTGGGCCTGGAACATCCACTGAGACCTCAAGTTTTTATATTTTTATTAAAGGCTTGCGCGAGTTTCAGTTTGGCTATTCAGCGGCTTTGTCGTTCACCTATCTCATCATAATGATCATAAGCTTGACTGTCATAGCAAAAATTCTGGTCAAACTCATGATAAGGAGTAACTAGAGATGCGCTTTGTATATGTGACGCTGAAATATCTGGCTGTCTGCCTGTGGTCGGTGTTTGTGATTGCGCCGTTTCTTTGGGCTCTGTCGACATCTTTCAAAGATTTTAATTCGGTCACCGGTGGGGCCACCTATATTCCGTGGTTGCAGTTTGAACCCTCGCTAGAAGGGTGGCGGGTTTTACTACGGTCGCCGGCACAGGGGGGCGTCAATATTGTTGAGCCGTATTTTAACAGTATTTTCGTCACCTGCTCGGCCAGTTTGATCAGCATCGCTCTGGGAACCTTGGCGGCCTATGCGTTGTCGCGCTTTACCTTTAAAGCTGGCTTTATCAAAAATAGTGACATCACGTTCTTTTTTATATCGCAACGGATTATGCCACCGATTGTTTTGTCTATCCCGTTTTTTATCATGTTGGGCAAACTGGGACTGTTAGACAGCTTATTTGGATTGATCTTGGTTTATATCGTGCTGCTGATGCCGATTGCGGTGTGGATCATGGTGGACTTTTTTAACAAAGTGCCAAAAGAGATCGATGAGACAGCGCTGATTGATGGCTGTAATCCCTATCAGGCATTTTATAAGGTTGTTCTGCCCAACTCTATTCCGGGCCTAATCGTGGCCGGATTGTTTTGCATGATTTTTGGTTGGACCGACTTTTTCTTTGCCTTCATTTTAACGTTTACCGAAGTGCAACTTCTGCCGGTCGCCATCGTTGCGTTGAATTCATCGATCACACCTTGGTGGAGCCTGTCTGCGGCGGCTCTTGTGTGCGTGGCGCCTTTGATTGTCGTGGCTTTCATCGTTGAACGCTATCTGTCCAAAGGCAATCTATCAGGAGCGTTGAAGTAGTATGTCGCTGAAAGTTTCTAACCTTTCGATGAAATTCAAAGATGAGTTTCATCTCAATGATGTTTCGTTCGAGATGTCCAAAGGCAAGATTTATACAATTATTGGTCGCACTCTTTCGGGCAAGACCACCTTGTTGAAAACCATAGCCGGCCTGACCAACCCCGACAGTGGCGAGATGTCGCTCGATGGCGTCGATTTTGGCGCTGTCCCTGTGTGGAAACGTCAGGTTGCGATGGTGTATCAGCAGTTTATCAACTATCCACATCTCAGCGTGTTTGAAAACGTCGCCTTCCCCCTTAAGCAACGCAAAATGCCCCGGCCTGAGATTGACACAAGGGTGAGGCAAGCCTTGGAACAGGTGGGTCTTCAGGGCTTTGAAACTCGTAAAATCCAAGCACTTTCAGGCGGTCAGCAACAGCGTGTTGCCCTTGCACGGTCTTTGGTCAAAGAGGCGAACATACTGCTGCTTGATGAACCTTTGGTCAATCTAGATTACAAATTGCGCGAACAGTTGCGCGAAGAGTTCAAGAATATTTTCAGTGCCAAAGCCTCTGAGAACGCGATCTTGATTTATTCCACCACGGATCCGGTGGAAGCCATGCAACTGGGCGGTGAAATCATCGTCATGGATGAGGGGCGTATTCTGCAGCAAGCCAGTGCTCAGGAAATTTATGAAAATCCCAAAACGACCAAAGTGGCACAGATTACCAATGATCCTGCAATGAATCTGTTTGAGGGTGAGGTCGTGGATAGCACGTTGGTGTTAACCTCGTCTATTCACCTCGATCTGCCGCCACATTTGGCTGCCCTACCTCGTGGAAAATATACGTTTGGCATCAGAGCTTCGGGCATCACTTTGGACAGTGATGGATTTGAGTTTCAAATTGAACTGGCTGAAATCAGCGGGTCAGAGACGTTCTTGCATCTGCAGCACGCGCAGATGCATGTGGTTGGTCTTTTGGATTCTGTGCAAAACTTCGATATCGGCCAAACAGTCACGGCGGGTATCGACAGCAAATCTCTTTATGCCTTTGATAAAAGCGAAAATCTGGTGGCTTCACCCTATGGCGGAACAAAGTAATGGCTGAGATTACACTTCAAGATATTGCTCATTCTTACAATCCTGAGGCTGCGGATAAAACCTATGCGCTGAACCGGTTTGATATGAAATGGGTTGATGGCGGTCGCTATGCGATTTTGGGACCTTCGGGCTGTGGCAAAACAACCATGTTGAACATCATGTCCGGCATTGTGCGTCCCTCAGAAGGGCGGTTGTTGTTTGATGGTGTCGATGTCACCGATCACACAACGGCAGAACGCAACATCGCTCAGGTTTTTCAGTTCCCAGTGATTTACGGCACGATGACGGTGCAGGATAATCTGGCCTTTCCATTGGTCTGTCGCGGTTATGACAAGGCCTTTATCAAAGCAAAGGTTGCTGAGGTCTCGGAAGCGTTGAACCTTGAGGGTCTGTTGACACAATCGGCCAACAAGCTGACCGCTGACCAAAAGCAACTTATCTCGCTTGGGCGCGGTCTGGTACGCGACAATGTAGCAGCTGTGTTGATGGACGAGCCTTTGACGGTGATTGATCCCGACCTGAAATTTCGCTT
>DDEJ01000132.1:1762-10861 GCA_002336405.1 Rhodobacteraceae bacterium UBA1957 | reverse complement strand
ACCCACGACCAAAACGAGGCGATGACCTTTGCCGAGAATATCATCGTCATGGACAACGGCAGCATCGTTCAGGCCGGCACGCCCTCAGAGCTGTTTGACCGACCTAAAACAACTTTTGTAGGATATTTTATCGGCGCACCGGCGATGAACCTGTTCGCGTGTTCGGCTGTCAACAACACCACGATTTCGTTTGGTGGCGCTGAAATTGTTACCGATACCAATCTTGAGGCTGTTGCCAGCAAAAACCTCAAGTTGGGAATCCGTTCGGAATATATTAAATTGGTGACTGCCGCGTCCGAAAACACGGTGAGCGCCAAGGTGCAGCGCGTGGAAGATTTGGGCAGTCACAAACTGGTCACAGCCGACTTTGAAGGTCAAAGCATCAAGATCAAAGTTAAACGTGAACAAGAGGTGCCAGCCGAAAATGTGTTTCTGAAGATCCCCGCACAGCACTGCTGTGTCTATGAAAATGAACACCTGATTTAAGACGTGCTTACCCCTGAGTGTGCTTTTTTGGCTTCACACCAAGCCAAGCCGGTTTTTAGGCCTATTCCTAGGCAAGTACGATGTGGGGTTTCGTCAGTTGATTTGCAGTTTGACCGCTTGCTCGGATTGAAAATTATAAGCGACACATTCGCCTGAGGATACTGACAACTGTGCGACTGCCTGAATGACAACTTGATGCGTCACCATAAGGTAAAGACCATCGGGATCGAGGCTTGAAAGCTTTTGTTCAAGTTTCTGCAGGGTTTCATCACGCTTTGCATATCTTTGGAAAAATGAGTTGAGGCCCACGAACTCTTGCACGGGACCCATTTTTAACAATTCGGCCGTTTCTATACATCTGCACCACTGACTTGAAAAAACAGTATCGAATGTAACACCCGACTTTTTGAATTTCTCACCTATTGCGATGGCTTGTGCGCGGCCTTGGCTGTCAAGGTTGCGCTGGGTGCTGCACTGGGTGACATCAAACGCGTCGGGGTCTCCAAAGCCGGGGGCCAGCGCGTGCCGCATCAATAAGATATTGGCGTCCAATGTCTTTAGCTGATTGAGGATTGATCTGGAATTGGCACCGGCAAAAGCTTTGTGTCCCAAGCTTGAGACAGCCAGTCCTGAAAGAAATTGACGTCGATGCAACATGATAGATACCCTCACCCATATCCCCCAACAGATAGCTTGAATGTTCGTGGTTTGAAAACAGGCATTAGGCTATTATCGTTCGTTCCCAAACCGAACCGTCAGGATGTGGGCTGCGCACATATGCGCCTTGGTCGCTTTGATACATGTATCAACCCGGTTGGGAGCCGGATGGTAAGCCGCGATGGTGTTTAGTCAGAGTGCAACAGCTTGCCTTAATGCAGCCGATTTCTGAGTGGCCTGCCCCATGCGCACAGCCCAGATGCCATCGTCAAGAGTGACTTCAACCGCGTGGCCCTGGCGCACCACTGCCAAGAACCGCTGATGTTGGTAAAAGGTCGATCCGTTGTGATCTCCCGCTGCCAAGAGCGTTGGATCAACCGGCAGAAGAATTTCTTCTTGCAGACCGTCTTGACGTGGTGAAAGCACGATTTTGGGATCGGGTGCAGGTTGTGATGGATGGCGCCAAAAGCGGGTTGGTCCGGGCACAAAAGCTTCTATTTTGCCGGTTGGACCAACGGCTGAAATTTCTTCTTGAAACTGCGACCCTTCGGCAAACATGCACAGCTCAAGCATTGCGCGCGCCCCGTTAGCAAAATCGACAATGACATAACCGTGGTCCCAAATATCGGGTACTTCACCCTGATAAGTTTCGTCCAGATGGTTAAAAGCCTGTCCACCGCTGGCCATGACCTGAACGGGGTCCGCGCCAATCAACAGGCGCATCAGGTCAAAAAAGTGGCAACATTTTTCAACAAAGGTTCCGCCACTTTTGGCATTAAACCGGTTCCAGTCTCCCACTTTGGGCAGAAAGGGAAAGCGGTGCTCGCGGATGGTGAGCATTTTGATCCCTCCGGTGGCCGCAGCCAAGCGTTCACGCAAGGCGGACACCGGTGGCATGTAACGATATTCCATCGCGACCCATACCGGTGCGTTATACTGCGCGCGAAACCTTTCAATCCGTGTCAGGTCTTCTGGATTTGTGAACAGTGGCTTTTCCACCAAAACTGGGCGGGCGGGGAATTTTGCAATCTGCTCCAACTGATCGAGATGCACATGATTGGGTGAGACAATGACTAGACAATCCAAGTCGGTCCGGCGCAAAAGCGCCTCGAGGCTGTTACAAAAAACTGCCTCAGGTGCCAACGTGGCGGCGGCTTTTTGCATCTGCAGATCAGGCTCGAAAATTGCGGTGATTTGCGTGTCGGGCAAAAGGGCAATGTTTCGCAGATGCTCTTGGCCCATCATGCCGCAGCCGATCATCCCGTAGCGGGTCGCTTGTGTCATCATTTCATCCTATTTTATGCGCGCCACATAGCGCGCAACGTTCGTGTCGATCCAATTGAGAGAAAACTCAACCGCAGCACCGCTTTGTGACCGGCTTAAACGCTGGGCGCAAAGGCAGTGTTCCCCACGCGCTGGGTTGAAAGTTGTCGGGGACCAATCAGGAACGGCGGCGATCGTGAGTTGGTCTTCTGCCTCGGTGATCCATAAATTTAGTGATTTACGGTAAAACAGATACAGTGATTCTGACAGGTCGTCGGGGTGTATTTGTGCAGATTGATCGCCATCCAGCCAAATCTCTTCCAATACTGCAGGCCGGCCATTGAGCCGGCGTAATCTCTGGATACGGTACGCCTCATCACTATTGCCAAAAGGTGGGAAATGTGCCGGTTTTATGGTGCGGTCCAGTCCCAGAAGTTCGGCAGTTGGCAAGCCGCCACCCGTGATCAATTCGACCCGGAAAAATGAATACACCGATGCCAGATTTTTGTTGATTTTTATATAGTTCCCAGAACCTTGCCGCTTTTCAAGCATGCCCTTATGGGTCATGTCGTTGAGCGCTTTGCGCAGCGTGGTCACCGAGACTGCCAGCTCTGATGCCATCTGCCGTTCGGGGGGCAACCGCGCGCCATCCAGATAGTGACCGGCACTGACGTCGCGGATCAACATTTCGCTGATTTGCACATAGACGGGCAGCGCATTTTTGACCGGCATCTTCGGGTATATTCCCTAAATTGATACACTATTGATGTACACGGTAGTGAGTGCTACGCAATAGGTAAAGTGGGACCGAGGGAAAAGCTATGACCATAGTACCGATTACATCGCAGGATTTAGATGCTGTAGAAGTGTCTTGGTTCTCGGCGCTCTGTTCGGATGATTTTGAATACCTTGGTGTGCCCGAGGCAACGCTGCGATCTTCTTGGGCTCATTGCAGCGCAATCGTCAAAGAGGCCGAAACACAGGGCTTTCGAAACATCTTGTGCCCGTCGTCATATCAAGTTGGCCAAGATACGTTGAGTTTTGTCGCCGGCTGTGCACCCATTACCGACAAGATTAACATGCTTGCTGCCGTGCGTTGTGGCGAAATGCAACCGATCATGCTGGCGCGGACGATCGCAACCTTGGATCATATGTTGCAAGGGCGTCTCACGGTTAATATTATCAGCAGCGACTTTCCCGGTGAAAAGGCCGCCAGCCCGTTTCGATACCGGCGCTCGAGAGAAGTTGTTGAAATCCTTAAACAGTGTTGGACCCAAGATCATGTCGAGCATCAGGGCGAAGTTTATCAGTTTTCCGGTCTCACTACCGATCCGGCAAAACCCTATCAGAGCGGTGGGCCGCTGTTGTATTTTGGTGGGTATTCCCCGGATGCATTAGAGCTGTGTGGCGAGCATTGTGATGTCTATTTGATGTGGCCAGAGCCCAAGGCGCAAATCGCCGAGCGGATGCAGGCCGTCAATGCGGTTGCCGAGCGTCATAACCGAACGCTGGATTATGGATTGCGCGTACATGTGATTGTCCGGGACACAGAGACCGAGGCCCGCGAATATGCGCAACATCTGGTGTCAAAGCTTGACGATGATGAAGGCAGAATAATTCGTGAGCGGGCGCTTGATAGCAGCTCGTTGGGGGTCGCGCATCAGGCAAAAAACCGCGATATGTCCGATATGGCAGGGTTTGTGGAACCGCATCTGTGGACAGGTGTGGGCCGGGCACGATCAGGCTGCGGTGCGGCGATTGTCGGATCGACAGATCAGGTGCTTTCAGAGTTGGAAGCTTATAAAAAAATGGGCATTCGTGCCTTTATTCTATCGGGTTATCCGCATATTGATGAATGCAGAAATTTCGGGACCCGCGTCATGCCGCACTTAGATACCTGTTCGCTGCCGCAGGCGTATGGTCGGGTGCCGGATACTACACCATTAACACCCCTCGGGGCAGGAGCACGTCACTAATGCAACGGATTGATTTAACCGCAACGCTCAGCTTTTCTCGTCTTGTATATGGCATGTGGCGTTTGGCTGATGACGCCAATACCAGCCCGGAACACGTGCGCAACAAGATGTCCGCCTGTCTGGATCAGGGCATCACCACGATGGATCAGGCCGACATTTATGGCGGCTATGCAGCTGAACAAGTGCTTGGAGGCGCGCTGCGCGGCACTGCCCTTCGCAATCAGATTGAGATCGTCACAAAATGCGATATTGTTGCCCCCGTAGGTCGGTATTCCGCGGCGCCGGTAAAATATTATGACACCAGCCGCGCGCATATCATGGCTTCGGTCGATCACTCACTGACGCTGATGGGGATTGATCATATTGATCTGCTGCTGATCCACCGACCCGATCCGTTGATGGATCACTTCGAGACAGGTGCGGCCTTGGACGCGGTCGTGGCCAGTGGCAAAGTGCGCGCCATCGGGGTTTCAAACTTCAAACCCTATGATTGGGATCTGTTGCAATCGGCAATGACGCAGAAACTGGTCACCAATCAAATCGAAGTAAGCGTGCTTGCGCATTCTGCTTTGACCAATGGCGATATTGCCTTTCACCAACGCATAGCCACGCCCTTGATGGCTTGGTCGCCTCTTGCGGGGGGGGCTTTGTTTGCAGACGATCACAAAGCGGTGCACACAGTGTTGCAGCAGATCGCCGATGCGCAGTCTGTCGACGTCTCAGCGGTGGCAGTGGCGTGGCTGCTGGCCCATCCCGCACAGATCCTTCCTGTGATGGGCACAAATTCGATAGAGCGGATTAAGGCTTTGTCTCAGGCCACTGATGTCACACTCTCGCGCGCGGCGTGGTATGAGATTTACACGGCGGCCTTGGGACGCGAGGTGGCATGATGGCATCCGCAGTTTTTGTGCAAAACGCCAGAGATCCGAATGCAGACAGCGCTGATTTCCGCAACGCATTGGGGTGTTTTGCAACTGGTGTGACCATTGTGACCTGTCGCGATGGGCTGGTGCCGAAAGGTATTGTCGCCAACAGTTTTGCCAGCGTTTCGCTTGCGCCACCTTTGGTGTTATGGTCGCCGGCCAAGGCGTCGCGCCGCTATGCTGCCTTTGTTGCCGCGCAGACGTTTTCCATTCATATCTTGGCGCAGGATCAAAAGCATCTGGCCGATGCGTTTGCCCACAACGAGACGCCGTTTGATACGTTGAATTGGCATTCTGACGCGCGGGGTGTGCCTGTGTTGGATAAGTGTTTGGTGCGTTTTGATTGCCATCTGCACGCGCAATATGATGGGGGTGACCATACAATTTTACTGGGGCATGTTGACCATTATCAAGCCGATGAGGGCGCGCCTTTGGTCTTTAGTCAGGGGGCTTATCAAAGCAGCATCTGACAGATGAAATGCCTGTGATAAATCGACAGGTGGGGGGAAGTTATTATATGAAAGTGTTGTTGGGGCTGTTAAAGCCCCTCCAGATTTTTAACGATATTGCTGGCTGGCTGGGGCGATCGGTCTCGGTCATTGCGCTGGCATTGATGGTGGCAGTGATCCTGATACAGGTTTTTTGTCGCTATGTGCTGAACAATGCCCTGCCTTGGCCTGATGAGGCAGCGCGGTTTTGTATGCTCTGGCTCACGGGCCTGATGGCGCCAGTTGCCTTGCGACAGGGCGGTTTCGTTGCGATTGACACGCTGGCCACTTTTTTGCCCCGTCGCGGGGTCGCGGTTTTGGCGTTGCTATTGTTTATGGTGTCCTTGCTTGTTTTAGTTGTTGCAGCGCAACTGGGTTGGAAGCATGTCAATTCGGGCTGGTTGTTTGCCAGCGCCTCGCTAAAGCTTCCTTTGCATCTGATCGGTTTGAAAGCGGTCAAAATCAAACTGGCGTGGATGTATATGTCACTTTTCATTGGCGTGTGGCTGATGATTGCGGTGAACCTCGAGATGATTTTGCGCCAAGTGTTTGTTCTGGGTCGGCAAGAGCATCACCTCAGGCCGATTCCGACCCTTGATACACAAAGGGCTGACTGATGCTGCTTTGGTTCCTGCCGATGTTTTTATTGTTTTTGATCATTGGCTTGCCGGTATTTTTTGGCCTACTGGCCGCGCCGGGCTTGCTGCTTTGGTTAAACGGGCAAGAGCGCGACATCGGGTTGCTGTACCGCAATGTCTATAATGGCATCGACAGCTTTCCACTTATGGCAATTCCGTTTTTTATGCTGGCGGGCGAATTGATGAACCGGGGCGGTATTACCAGCCGTCTGGTAGAATTTGCCCAAGCCATGATGGGCCATCTGCGTGGCGGCTTGGCCCATGTGAATATCCTGTCGTCGATGTTGTTTGCTGGCCTGTCCGGGTCGGCCGTGGCCGACACCTCGGCCCTGGGGTCGATGCTGATACCGGCGATGGAAAAACAGGGCTATACGCGCCGGTTTGCCGCCGCAATCACAGCGGCCAGTTCGGTTATTGGCCCGATCATCCCGCCGTCGGGAATTATGATTATCTATGCCTATGTCATGGGCGAAAGCGTCGCCGCGCTGTTTCTGGCTGGTATTGTGCCCGGCATCATGGTCGGCGTCGGGTTGATGCTGATGGTCAAAGTGATGGCGGACAAATATGATTTTCCGGTTGCCAGTGCGAAATACAGCTGGCGTGCTCGTGGGCAGGCCAGTCTTAAGGCGTTTTTCCCGCTGCTGACACCGGTGATTATTCTGGGCGGTATTTTGGGTGGTATTTTTACGCCCACCGAGGCGGCGGCCGTGGCTGTGGGTTACGCGACCTTTATCGGCTTGTTTGTCCTAAAATCGCTTAAGCTGGCTGATCTGCCAAACATTTTGACCAAAGCGGCGATGACCTCGTCGGTTGTGCTGTTGCTGGTCGGTGCTGCGATGGCGTTTAAAACCGTTGTCAGTCTCAGCCATGCGCCAGAGACGCTAGCGGCCTACATTCTGTCATTGTCTGATAATCCGCTGGTGTTGCTGTTTTTGATTAACATCTTGTTGTTTGTTGTCGGGATGTTTCTGGATGCGGGACCGGCAATTATTA
This sequence comes from Rhodobacteraceae bacterium UBA1957, assembly GCA_002336405.1. Taxonomy (GTDB): domain Bacteria; phylum Pseudomonadota; class Alphaproteobacteria; order Rhodobacterales; family Rhodobacteraceae; genus CPC320. The sequence goes on along the minus strand of DDEJ01000132.1, from coordinate 3,437 downwards.
TCCTTGGTCCCATCTTGGGTCCGATCTTTATCAGTATGGGCGTCCACCCGGTGCATTTTGCGATCATCATGAGCGTCAATTTAACCGTTGGCCTGGCCACCCCCCCGATGGGGTTGGTGCTTTTTGTGGCCTCATCTGTTTCGGGCGAACGCGTAGAGAGCATCGCGCGCGCCATCTTGCCATTCCTTTTGGTTGAAATTTTTGTGATCTTCCTGATCACCTATATTCCAGCCATTTCGATGACGATCCCACGAATAACGGGGTTCGTAAACTAACCTGAACTGCAACATATCTAGGGAGCAAAACATGCTTAAAGGTACTATTAAGTCGCTGACAATGGCGGCTCTGCTGGCAGCGAGTGCGATCTCAGCACAGGCGGCTGACTACTCAATTCGTGCCACAGCGAACTCGAATGAAAACGATGAAGATTACGATGGTCTGATCGTGTTCAAAAACTATGTCGAGAGCGCTTCAAACGGGGCAATCGAAGTTGAATTATTTATCGGCACACAGCTTTGCTCTAAAGGCGCGGAATGCCTGCAGGGTGTCGCGGATGGCTCGATTGACGTCTATATTTCCACATCCGGCGGTGCGGCTGGCATCTTCCCCTATGTGCAGGTTCTGGATCTGCCCTATCTGATGGCGGACGATCGGGTGGCCGAGCATGTTCTGTCGGGTGATTTCACCCGCACGGTTCGTAAAATGGCGCTGGAAAGCTCGGGTGATAAAATTCGCTTGATGACCATCGGTAACACGGGTGGCTGGCGCAACTTTGCCAATACAAAGCGCCGGGTGCAGACCCCTGGCGATATGGAAGGTTTGAAAATCCGGACTGTGGTTGCAGATCTGCCGCAGGAATTGGTGAAAGCCCTGGGTGCGTCTCCGACACCGATCCCGTGGCCCGAGCTGTTCACCTCGTTCCAAACGGGTGTTGTGGAAGGCTCCAAAAACGGCATCACCGATATCATGGGCATGAAGTTCCCGGATGCAGGTTTGAAATATGTCACCTTGGACGGTCATGCCTATATGGGCGCTTTGTGGTGGATGTCGAACGACAAGTTCATGTCAATGCCTGCCGAGATGCGGACCATTGTCAGCGATGGTTTTTCACAGCTGCAGCAGGCCACTTTTGCTTCGCCCAAGCGTAAATCGATCCAAGCCTATGCTGACTTTGTGGCCGGTGGTGGTGATCTTTATGTGCCATCCCCTGCCGAAAAAGCCGCGTTTAAAGACGCCGCAGCCCCTGTCTATGATTGGTTCAAATCAAACGTAGATGGTGGTGGTGCCGTGTTTGATGCGTTGACATCGGCGGTTGCCGAAGCGGAGGCCGAGATCGATGCAGGTCGTGCAGCCGATATCGAATAGGGCGTAATATCCCCATGTCGTGCAGGGTTTTCTTGCGCGACATGTTCTGCTTGAACCTGCGTTAGATATGGGTTGGCCAGACATCGGCAGGCCACTCAGGCATATCACAGGGCAACATTTGCGGCCTTTCGAATATCGTACTAAACTGCTACCTAAACGGATAGAGCCAGACACGGTAATCATCGATCAACACATGCGCTTTTTCAATCTGCTCCTTGGTCATCTTTTTGACCACCTCTTCTTGGCTGATCATCGCGTCGGGGTCATTGCCAATCGCCGAGAGCACATACCACATATACGCCCGGGTCAA
>DDEJ01000132.1:0-1331 GCA_002336405.1 Rhodobacteraceae bacterium UBA1957 | reverse complement strand
CGCTGATAATCTTGTTCCACACCCAGTCCCATGGCATACATGACGCCAATCAGCTCTTCGGCTTCGGCATTTCCCGATCGCGCCGCTGGCCACAGTGCCGTGCGCGCCTCGGTAAATTTTCCCTCTTCCATCAGATCGCGCGCCGCTTCAATCTCGCCCAAAGCGCCGCCACCCCAAACCAATGCGATAAACACTGCACTCAGAGCGCTGCGTCGCCATTGTGTAAACTGCATTGTATTTTCCTTGCCTTGATGTTGATATCGGGACCGGTCAGCGCCCAGACGCCTGCGGTGTCGCCGAGCCAGTTTCACCCCAGTGATCCGTTAAAGGCAAGGATCGGGCAGCTTTTATTTTACGATAAAATTCTTTCGGGCAATCGCAACATCAGTTGTGGTACATGCCATCATCACGATCATGGCGGCGGTGACGGGCTGAGCCTTGGGATTGGGGAAGGTGGCCGTGGCCTCGGTCCAGAGCGCACCGCCGGGACCGGTGATAATAAAATCCGCAAACGCATCCCGCGCAACGCGACCTCACTTTGGAACTTGGGGCATAAATCGATCACCGTGGTGTTTCAGGACGGCCGTCTGGAAATCAGTGATATTTATCAAAACGGCTTTAACTCGCCTGCCGAGGAATGGTTGCCTAAAGGGTTGAATACGGTGATTTCTGCGCAGGCAATCTTTCCGCTGGTGGCGCAGTTCGAAATGTCCGGCAACCCGAAAGAAAACGAAATCGCCGGGGCGATCCATGACAGAATTGATATGGCTTGGCCAATTTTGGCCAAACGCGTCCGGACCATACCGGCTTATGGCGAAATGTTCGTCACGGCTTTTGATAACATAGATCATCCCGCGCAGGTCAGCATTGTAGACGTTGCCAAAGCCCTGGGTGATTTTATCAACAGCGAATGGCAAAGCTATGACAGCCCCTATGATGCACTGCTGACGCAGGGCACGCCGCTGCCTGCGCCAGCAGACCGTGGACGGCAGCTTTTCTTTGGGGCTGCAAACTGCGCCACATGTCACAGTGGCCCGTTGCTGAGCGATCAAAAGTTCCATGCTTTGGGATTGCCGGCATTCGGTCCGGGGCGCACGCGCCGGTGGGATCCGACGCCCCGCGATGTCGGCCGCATGGGCGAAAGCGATGATATAAACGACGCCTATCGGTTTAAAACACCCCGCTTGCGCAATATTGCGTTGACGGCACCTTACGGGCACAATGGCGCCTATCCAACTTTGGAAGGTATTGTTCGCCATCACCTTGATCCGGCCGGTATGCGCGCGGCTTGGACAAAAAATCTGGCGGCGCTTCCTTCGGTGCCATGGCTG
>DDEJ01000091.1 GCA_002336405.1 Rhodobacteraceae bacterium UBA1957 | reverse complement strand
GTGGCGTCCAGCATTCATTACGCGTATTAAAGCAAAAAACAGCGCAGTGTTTCAGCGTTTAACTGTGACAGGGTTTGACGTGGCATATTCGAGGTCAGCACGATGGCATTTACATATTTTGTGATTGGCAGCGGTTCTATCGGACGGCGCCATTTTGCCAATCTGAAAACGATGGGCAAATCGACAGAACTGTTGTCTTGGCGGCGTTTTGGTGCTCAGGGCATCACCCAAAAACTGGCCAGCCACACCGGGAATGCTGCGGTGATCATTGCGACAGCCACGGATATTCGTGCCGAGTTAGTGGCGATCTGCGCCGCAAACCATGCCCCGATGTATATCGAAAAACCACTGGCTTTTACCCGCGCTGAATTTGACAAAATCTACAGCATTAATGCTGATTTACAAAAACGCTCCATAGTCGGCTTTATGTTGCGCTATCATCCTTTGACCGACTTTCTGGTCAACCTGCCCCCGCAAAGCTTTTTTCGGCTGCAACTCGAGATTGGGCATGACGTGCGGCAATGGCGCGAAAACTGGCGGTTTGCAGAAAGTTATGCAGCCCGGGCGCAGGGTGGCGGCGTGTTGTTGGACCTCTGCCACGAAATCGATTTGATAGGCCTAATGTGCCCCGATCTGTCGCTGAGGGATGTCACATCCATTGGGCATGCTGCGTTTCCCGGGGTTGATATCGCCTCATCACTGTCACTGGCCTCAGGGTCAGGGGCAACGGCCACCGTTTCGATGGATTATCTGTCTCCGGTATTAAAGCGGGGCGGCAGCCTGACCGGGGATGCGCAAAATATCGTGTTTGATTTTGTGACCAACACTGCAACCGTTGCCATGGCAACGGGCGTGGAAGACCACAACTTCAACACCGAACGCAACAACATGTTTGAAAAGATCATGCAAGATTTTGTGACCCTCGCCGAAGACACCGGTGATGCCACCCATGACAAAGTGCCGAGGATGGACCGGGTTAAGACAAGTTGTGCGCGCATTGTTGAGGCGTGGGAAAGACGTGATTTTATCGGCACAAAAAAGGTAGACCTGCAATGATTGTCGGACATATTGGCGCGCGCAAAGGCAGCAAAGGCGTGCCGGGAAAGAATTTTCGCACCTTGAACGGCAAGCCGTTAATCGATTGGTCCTTGGATCAATTGCTGGGCAACCCCCGCATTGATGTTGTGATTGTCTCGACTGATGATGAAGATATCTATCGCCATGCGCGCAGTAAACAAACGCTTGATATCGGGATGCGCCCGCCCGAACTGTGCACTGACACCGCGTCGAAATGGATGGTTTGGCAGCATGCGCTTGCGGCCACTGAGGCGATCACCGGCCCGGTATCGGTTTTTGTCGATCTCGATTGCACCTCGCCGTTAAGGCTCGATAGCGATATTGACGCCGCACTCACTCAGTTTGCCATCCAAACGCCCGATATGTTGATGTCATGCTGTGCAGCGCGCAAAAACCCTTACTTTAATCTGGTCGAGCCCGACGAGACCGGCGCATTGCATGTCAGCAAACCCCTCGCAACCCATGTCGTGGCACGCCAGCAAGCGCCGGTGGTCTATGAGCATGCCGCTTCGACCTATGTGTTAGATCCCGCCTATTTAAAATCAGCCAAGTCGTTGTTTGAAGGCCGGGTTCTGCCGTTTCTAATGCCCTCAGAACGCTGCGTCGATATTGACAGCGAACTTGATTTTAAGATCGTTAAATTTCTAATGAAGGAGCAAACCAGTGACCAGAATGCTTGAAAAAAGAACAATTTTCATCACCGGATCAGGCGGTGTTCTGGGCACCACCTATGTGCGTAACATGCTTGCATCCGGCGCGCAGGTGGTGGCAACCGATCTGCCCGGCGCGCGGGGCGAGGCGTTGAAATCGGAGTTCGCAGACAACGATAATTTTGTCTATTACGATCTGGATGTGGGTGATGAGGACCAAATCAAAGAGATTTTCAAACGTGTTGCAGCGGATGGATATGCCCCAAATGTGGTGCTCAATAACGCGGCCATTACCGGCGAGTTATTGATGGGTGCTGGCAAAAGCTTTCCCGATTTTGCCAACACCTCGCTTGAAGATTGGGAAAAAACCATCAAGATCAATCTAACAGGTGCTTTTTTAATCGCGCGGCAAATGGATATCGATATCGTCGGTAAATACCCTGCAGCGCTGATAAATGTGGCCTCGATGTATGCGCTCAATGGGCCACACCACGACATTTACAAAGACATGCCATTCAAATCCTTCTCGGCCTATTCCAGCACCAAAGCCGGCATTCACGGGCTTACTCTGTGGCTGGCAGGATACTGGGCCGCGCGCGGCTCAACGGTGAACACCATCGCCCCGGGTGCTGTATATAACGACCATTCCGACGAATTTCAAAACCGCGTTGGCAAGCTGATCATGGCCGGCCGCATGGCCGAACCCAAAGAGATTGCTGATGTGATGTTGTTTTTATGCTCCGAAGGCGCCGGGTATATGACCGGGCAAATGGTCAATGTAGATGGTGGCTTTAGCGGCTGGTAGGGTACATAAAGTCATCTAATGCTGCAATAGTTTTTGCCGTGCCGCCACTGTGAACATCCAGAAACCTGCCCATCTGTTGGTTGCTGGCAAACTGCAGCGGATGTGTGATCAGCTGTTCGGTGATTTGCGAAAAATCCATCTGCAAGCAGACCCCATGCGCCATAGCTTCGCGCGCTGGAAATTCGATTGTATAATCATTTGGCCCAATGATCACTGGCTTACGCAGGCACAGGGGTTCAGAGATATTATGCGAGCCCTTCGGGCTAAAGCCGCCTCCGACAATCGCCAGATCACAAAGCTCAAGATAAAAATACATCTCACCCAGACTGTCGCCAAGAACAATATCAACCCCGTTGATGTCAAATTTGGCATTTTCGGCAGCGGTGGTTTCAGATCTCGGCTTGATCCGCAAATGCGCATCCAGCACATCCGAGCGTTTGACATATGAAAAAGACTTCTCCGAAATCATCCCTGCGACCACATCAAACCTTTCGGGCGCGCGCGGCACATAGATAAACAGCGGTTTGTCCAAGCCTCTTTGCAAAAAGTGGCTTTGCACTTTTGCAATCATGTCAAGGGCGCCTGTATCCTCGCCAACCACCATACTGGCCATTGTAATGACCGGGCGCGCACCAAACTCGGTGTTTTTCAAAGTTCGCGCAGCGGTAATATGGGCCTGTGGAATAGGTTGTTCAAAACGCATCTCACCGGTGATTGCCACGCGGTCAATCCCAAGCGCACGAAAGCGCGCGGCTTGCAATTCAGACTTGACCATCACGCCAGCAAAGCCTGGGACAATTTTTGCCCGTGAGAAAAACCGCTTCTGATCACGCTGAAAGCTTCGGCTGGGATATTGGCCGTTGCACAAATACAGCGGCACGCCACATTTCCGGCTGCTCATGATCATGCCAGGCCAAAATTCAACCTCCATCACCAATCCGTAAACCGGGCGAAAGGCTTTGAAAAAACGCGCAAAGGCCACACCGTAATCAAACGGCACATAACAGGCCGTCAAGCGCCCGTCGGCGACAGCACCGGGAAACAGGCGCACAGCCTCGCTGCGTCCCGCTGGTGTGAAATGGGTGGTGACGACTGGCGTGTCATCTTGCAGCAGGCGCTCGATTAACGGCACCGCCGAGCGCACCTCGCCCAATGAGACAGCATGGATCCAGATATGCCGTTCATCTCGCGGTTTGTGGTGGCCAAAACGCTCTGACAGAAATTTGAAATATGCGGGCTCTTTTTTACCACGCCGGTAGAGATAAAACATAATCAATGGCAGACACACCGCCCAAATCAGCCGGTACAGCAGCAGAACCACGCGGGTATTAAAAGGTGGAAAAAGAGGCGGTTTTGCCAAGATAGACCTGTTCATCGATTAGGGTTTGATCAACCCGACAAGCCGTTCGGCCAAATCCGACAAAGCCGCGCTTTGATCGCGCTGCAGGTGTCGATAGCCGTCCAACCCACGGGAGGATTGCATCGTCAATATGTCTACAATATCCTTTGCGTTGTAAACTGAAAAACAGGCTTGCGCCTCAATCAGAGCATTATAATCCGACACAAAATTACCGTACCTTGGCCCGTGCATCACACCGCACTCTAATTGCAACGCCTCCCATGGGTTGTGACCGTCAACATCGCTGAAGGTGCCACCGATCAAAGCCATGTCCGACAGCGCATACCACAGTCCCATTTCGGCAAAGCTATCTGCAACAAAAACCTCAGTGTGCGCATCCGGCAGCTCGCCCCGGCTTCTGACTTTCACGTTAAATCCAGAGAGCTTTGCAATAATTTGCGCCCGCCGACTTGGATAACGCGGGGCAAGCAAAAGCAACGTACCGGGGGCTTTAGCCAATAATTGCCGTTGCGCGGCCAGTGCGATGGCTTCGTCTTCTGGGTGGCATGAGGCGGCAACCCAAACAGATTTACCCGCCAGCGCAGTTCGCAAAATCGCCAAATCTGGGGCTGAGACACGCAGCGCTGGACTGTGCGGTTTCAAAGATCCGTCGATGCGTATATCTTGCTGTGCGTCAAGTTTTGTAAGCGCCGCAGCGGTATCGCTGTCTTGCGCCGAAATCAACGCAAAATTACGGTACACAGCACGGTATAGCGCCTTTACTTTACGCTTGCGTTGAAATGAAGTGGCATTCATCCGCACATTTATCAACGCCTGCGGAATGCCCCGCCGCGCCGTTTGGGTCACCAGCCCCGGCCAAATGTCCTGTTCTGACCAAAGGGCAAGGTCGGGGCGCCAATGATCCAAAAACCGCTGCGTATACCGCCCCGTATCAAGCGGTAAAAATTGGTGGATCGTCCTTGGGGGAAGGTTTTTATCAAATGTCTCGGCCGAGGCTGTGGTCGAAGAAGTCACCAGAAACTGCAGGCAGGGGTCGCAAGTTTGCAGCGCCACGATCATGCCGCGCAGCGCCAAAACCTCACCCAGACCCACAGCATGCAGCCAGACCAGTTTACCCACCGGACGCGGCAGGCTGGAAAACCCTTGTTTTTCACGCCATCTTTCGGAGTGTTCCCGGCCCCGTTGCAGACGCTTTTTAAGGTGCAATGGCAGCAGAGGCCTCAGGGCTGATGTCGCCGCACGATACAGGGCCAGACTGATATGCTCTGCGAGCCTATGGCGCAAAGTCATTGAAATATTTTTGCATAGAGCGCAACCAGAACGCATCAGATTTCAAAATATCAATGAATTTCTGGGTGGCGTTGCCATGGCCAAACTCGGTCTGCCGCGGGTGCCTGCTGTGCCAGTTTTGTTGCAGGAACCGAGCAATTTCGTCTTGCTGTTCGGCGTCGACCTTGGTGATAGACACTCCAAAAGCGCGGTCGGACTGGCGTGAGCCCACATCCAACGACGGCACGCCCAAAAACGGCGCCTCGCGCACGCCGGCAGATGAATTTCCGACAATGCAGGCGGCGTTCTTTAACAGTTCGGAAAATCGACCAAAGCTCATCGACGGAATAACTTTAAATTGTGACTTTGGAAGCGCATCAATCACAGTAATGATATCCTGCGATCCGGGGTCATTATTGGGCCGGATCACCACAAAATACTTACCGCTGCTTTTGAGTGCTTGGAACAGATCAGACGCCTGCTGTTCCATGATGTTGGTTTCGGATGTCACCGGATGCAGGATGCATATGCCGTAATCAGACGGGTCAATCTGATAATGGGCACGGACCTCGTCGATGGTAAACCCCGAGGGTTGGGCGTGAAAATCCAGTTCAGGCGAGCCGATAATGTGAATGGAATCACTTGCTTCACCCAGCGCCTGCACTCGTTTACCTGCCGACTTGGAACTGACAAAATGGCAATAAGCCAACTTAGAATTGCAATGCCGGAAAACCTCGTCGATGGTGCCCGAAACCTCCCCGCCCTCGATATGGGCGCATTTAATATAGTTGGTCGCACAGACCAAGGCACAGGCCATCGCCTCGACCCGGTCACCATGAACCAACACCAGATCTGGCTTGTTTTCAACGACGAAATCGGAAAACCCCAGCATGGTCTTGGCCAAGATCACATCCTGTGGGTCGCCCGGCCTTTGATTGAGAAACTCATGTACAGTGACGTCTGGCAACCGCTGCACCTCGAGTTTGGTCAATCCGTAGCTGTGCATCATATGCATGCCGGTAACAAAAAAAGACACCTCAAAGCCATGCAGCACGGCGGCGCGCGCCAGCGGCTCTATTTTACCGAAATCGGCGCGGGTTCCAGTGACAAACAGAAGGCTTTGATTTTGTCTCATATCGTTACTTTATGCTGTTGCGACACCCGCGAAAAGCCATATTTACCATGGGGTATTATGGCGTCAGGTCAGTCCATTTAAGTTGTTCATTGCGGTGCACTGCGCGGGTCAGACACTTGCCGATGATATCATCAAACCGGTATCCGGGTATCTCGCCATTTCCGGGACGACGCGCCCAGATATCAGGCTCTGTGATCCTGTGACCCTCGGCCAAATCCCGATCTGCAACAAGGCTGGCACGGGCAAAGCGATACACGTCTTCTTCCGGACCGGTGCGTTGTTTTGTATTGTGCAAAGCGATATGTATTTCCCGAGACCTGTCGATCAACAAGCGCAGCTCTGCGGGATCCATTGAACAGGGGATATCCGGCCCGGTCCGATAGCGGCTGTCGGTATAATGCCGCTCGAGAATGCAGGCTCCCAAAGCGACCGAGGCCAACGCCATTTCTGGCCCGATTGAGTGATCCGAGAACCCCACCACGGCGTTGGGAAAGGCAGCACGCAAATCACTTACGCCTCTGAGAGACACAATTTCGGGTGGTGAGGGATAGAGGTTGGTGCATTCCAGCAAGGCGTAGTCAACGCCCGAGTCCTCCAAGATGCCAACGCTTTTACGGACAGATTCAATGGTCTGCATACCGGTCGACATAATCACCGGTTTTCCCTTTTTAGCAATATGGCGGATCAGTGGCAGGTTATCAGCCTCGCCTGACCCAATTTTAAACCCCGGCACGTCGATCTCTTCAAGAAAATCCGACGCACTGCGGGAAAACGGCGTTGATAAGTAGATCAGCCCAAGGCTCTCGGTATGACGCTTCAGCGCAATTTCATCGTCTTTCGACAGCGCACAGGTGGCCATCACGTCCCAGATCGACATATCAGCATTGGGTGGAAAAATCTCTTTTGCCGCCTCGGTCATTTCGTCTTCAACAAAATGGGTCTGATGCTTGACGCATTCACAGCCCGACCGCGCAGCCAGCGATACCATATGTTTGGCAACCTTGAGGTCCCCACCATGATTGATCCCGATCTCAGCGATGACCAGTGGCGGCTCGGAGGGACCTATTTTTCGTGTGCCGATCTGCATAAACGCTCTCCTCGTCAAGTCCCGGTAATATCGTCATAAAGCCAGCGGCGGTGGATTCAGAACCATTGGTCGGAATGGCGGCGCATTTGCTGGCTCAGGCTGTCGTCCAGCTCCTGTGTCATTTGTTCTGGCGTGGAATGCAAGACCGGATCTTCAATCTGGATATCATATGACAGGTCTGGCTGACGCACTGCCTAGGCCGGCACCACCACCGCATCCAACTTTAGCACAAATTTGACAATCGACAGCCAGGTGTCGGCGGGATGGTCCATAAAATTCAGCATTGTCCTGCTTCTGAAACGCTGGTCAATCAACACAACAAAAATGCCTGCGCTCTTGAGAGACGTGAGCATTTGTTTCAAACTCGAACGCCCGCGTTCATAAAGACCATCGCCTATTTTTGAAATCGTTTTAATGTAAAGGTCTTGAAAATAAAGCGTATCCATTCGACGGTAGCGGCCACCAACCCGCAGCCAATGCCGAAGCAGATTAGCCCGCATCACATCGTAATTACCAAAATGACCCGAGACCACGATGGTCGTCCGCCCCTGCGCATGGGCCTATTTCAGCACCTCAAAACCAGCTCCATGAAGGCTAGGATGAGCAGTAGCATTTAAAAAATCATCCAGGGAAAACGATTCCGTGAAGGTGATCCCAATGTTGCGGCTGACATCCTGCGACGATCGCTCAGCGTTCCCGGCTGGCATGTCAGAAAAAATCAGCTCCAGATTTTCGACAATGCGCTTGTGATGGCTGGTCAATAGAGCAATCACACGACTGAATATCCGCCCCCCGAATTTAAGACGCCTACCATAGGACAAGCGGTGCAGACCCCAAAGCAATCCATGCACCAATGCAATCTGGACGCTGTGGTTGAAAACACGCAAAGATGAAGGTTCTGCTGGCCAGTTCAACAGGGGCCTCAATTTTTGGCATCACTAAGCGGTATGCGGGAGCGCATTAACAGGCTGGCGCTTGTTTCACCATACTGCAAGCCGGCGATCTGCCTTGGGTTAATCCTAATAATTTGCCAGCTGTATTACGGTAGATTT
>DDEJ01000072.1:12035-12215 GCA_002336405.1 Rhodobacteraceae bacterium UBA1957 | reverse complement strand
GTTCGCATCAGCGATTTGGACCTAATCCACGGACATCATACACGCCAGCGGCGTATAAAAGCTGCATATACAGGCCGGGCACACGACTGCACCGATCCCTTGTTCCAGGCAATCTGAAAACCTTCTTGCATTGAAAGGGGCATCCACACACGGATTCTATAACTCGCACCACCGCCATTC
>DDEJ01000072.1:0-11688 GCA_002336405.1 Rhodobacteraceae bacterium UBA1957 | reverse complement strand
TCGCAGGGGGGTAAAAGCCGCTTGGCATCAGAGCGAAAGGCCGCATAAATGAGTTGAGAGACCAGAGGGCAGGCAAGACAAGACCACTACGGATGCTTACCCTTTGAAACGGAGCGTGACACGCCGGTTTTGACGGCCCTTTTTCTCAATCTTCGCAACAAGCAACGGCATGATCTCGCCCGTGCGCGCAACATGGGTGCCACCGCAGGGCTGCAGATCAATCAACGCAGGCTCTTCACCGATCTGCACCAGACGCACTTGCCCGGCCCCCACCGGCGGTTTGACCGACATCGTCTTGATCAATTGCGGGTTATCGGCCAATTGTTGGTCGCTGATCCAACTGTCGGTCACTGGAAGATCTCGGGCAATCAGCGCGTTTAAGTCAGTCTGTAAAGCCGCTTTCTCTGGCGGCGCCTCCGGCATATCAAAATCAAGCCTGCCTTTTTCACTACCAAGCGCACCGCCGGTGACCGGCAGTGGAATAATCACCGATAACAGATGCAAAGCCGTGTGCATTTGCATCATACAGTAGCGACGATCCCAGTCCAAATCTTGAAAAACCTCGGATCCCACAGGCGGCAGGGCCGCGGGTTCCGCCGCCAGCAACACCACAGCCCCATCCTGGCCCTTAACGGTTGTCGCCACCTTCATTTGCGCGCCCTGCCAGTGAATGGTGCCACTGTCACCAGGTTGTCCGCCACCTGCCGGGTAAAAGATCGAGCGTTCCAAGACCAAGCCACCTTCTGGCGTATGGGCGGTGACCAGACAGCGATGCTCGCGCTGATAGGCATCTTGCAAAAAAAGCAACTCAGTCATGACACCGGGGTTTCCTTGAGCGATTGTGGATTACGCAGCCAAACGTCCCGCTGAGGAAAGGGAATCTCAATCCCTTCATCGGCAAATCGTTTGGCAATCGCATGGTTGATATCAGATTTGGCGGACAAAGACCAATTCACATCACGCAGAATGGCTCGGATTTCGAAATCCATAGAGTCTGCACCAAAACCCTGAAAAACCACCGACGGTCCTGGCTCGGTCATGACCATGGGATGTGCCTCGGCAATTTCGCGCAACACCGCCTCTACTCTGCGGGTGTCAGAGCCATAGGCAACGCCCACCGAAACAATCACCCGCCCAACCGTGTTGCCACGAGTCCAATTGGTGACAATTCCAGACACAAGATCAGCGTTGGGCACGATAACATCGGTTCGATCAAAGGTTTCGATCCGGGTGGAGCGCACAGAAATATCGCGCACATACCCCATGTGACCGGCTACCTCGATCCAGTCACCCTCGGTAATGGGGCGCTCGATCAACAAGATGATGCCTGAGACAAAATTAGAGACGATGTTTTGGAGACCAAAGCCGATCCCAACCGACAGCGCACCGGCCACAATCGCCAGCGACGACAGGTTCAGTCCGGCGCTGCTGATCGCGGTTAACGCCGCAAGAAAAATCCCAACATATCCCACGCCGGCGGTGATGGCATTTTGGGCGCCAATATCAATTCTGGTCTTGGGCAGAACACTGCTGCGCAAAGCCCCTTGCACCAGACGGGTGATCATATAGCCCGCTATAAAAATAAACGCAAAAGCCAGAAAATCCATTGGTGAAAGGCGCGCATCGCCCAACATAATCCCAGCATTGAACTGTGCCCAGATCTCGGTTAGCTCCGCAATCCGCACACCCCAAATCAACGCCAGTACAGGCACAGCCAGAATACAGAGCGCAAGCGCCAATAACACCGGAACCAGACTGTCTTCGACCGACACCGCGCCGCGCAGCACCAGCCCGTATAATGCGGTCAGAAACCTTAAGAAAACCAACAAAACCGCCAGCAGTACCAATGTCTCTATTGTGTTGAATAAAACAAATTCTGCGGCATGCTGATAGCCGATCGCCGCCAAAACCGGCGCCGCAAAAGCCACAAAAACAATCGCACGACCGACAAAGCGGATCACCCTTTCGCGCGCAGACCCCGCGCTGTAAAACTGATTGTCAGAAACCGGCGCTGTCTTGAGGAAATATCCAACCCGAAATAGCAAAATCCCCAGCAAAACGAGAAATGGAAACGACAGGACTGCGCTTGACCCGTCGGAAACATAGTCAGATGACAGCACCATAAACACGGCATTATGCCCCAGCACGATCAAAGTAATCAAAAGCGCATAGTGATGCAGGCGCAAGCGAATAGGCTCAGCAAACGGCAAGAGCGCCCGACCTTCATCAGCAATCAACAATTGAGCACTGACCCACCTGAGACTGACAAAGGCAATCGCCCAGAGCGGTAAGCTTTCCAAAAGCAGCGCGCTGCGGCGCCCAAACAGCCCGGGCTCTGACAAACCGATACTCAGCGCAAACAGAGCCGCAACAGGCAGCACAAGCCGCCCAATCGAAATTAAAAACCGCCAGACTTCTGTCTGTTCGCGGCCGCGCCGGCTCAAGGCCTGCCCTGCGGCCTCGACCCAATGTCCACCGCGCACCAGCATCACCAAACCCGTCAAAAGATAGAACCCGGTAAAAAGAACGTTTTCCAAACGCTCAATCAGCGGAATATCGGTGGATACCGCGCGCGTAATTTCCAGTTTCCATTGCAAAAATGACTGCAGTATCCCCGCCGAGGTCGCCTGCCACATTCCGGGGTTTAGCGGGCTGGGCCTCAACGCAAACAGCCGATCGGTCTGCTGGGTCCGGATCATTGTATCAATTTCTTGGATCAGGCCATCCGCATGATTATACGCTTCTTGCGCCGTTAGCCCCGGAACCACCAAGACGCTGATTTTCATGTTTAATTCAGCACGGCGGCGCGTGATCTCGATCGGATCGCTGCCAGCCTCGGTGACAGGGCCCAATGTGGCCAATTGGGATCGCAACGTGCTAATGCGGCTTTTATTTTCCTCACGGGCGCTTGAGAATTGTGCACGCCATTCAGCCAGCGTTTGCCGACGACGCTCCAGAACCCCTTTCGAGGCCCGCCCACGCTCAATAAGCCTTTCTGTACGCTCAGAAACGCTTCTCCATTCCACATAATCGGGCGCAATTTCAGTGTCTTGGGCCAAACCCAGATCAGCCACACCTGCCAGCATAAAGATCGATAGACAAAGCGCAGAAATAAATCTGAGGCAAGCCCCGGGCATCAGCTTTCAATAACCGATGGAATGCGGCCCGCCACAGGTTCCAGCCAAGCCGGCACCGGCAGTTGCTTTTGGCGCAGAAATGCCGGGTTGAACAGTTTCGACTGATAGCGCGTGCCATAATCGCAAAGGATCGTGACAATCCGGTGACCTGGCCCCATCTCACGGGCCATTCGTATCGCGCCCGCAATGTTCAACCCAGATGATCCACCCAGACAGAGACCTTCGGTCTCAAGCATATCAAACACAATCGGGATCGCTTCGCTATCTGGCACCTGAAAACTGTAATCGGGGCGCAGATCAGCCAGATTAGCCGTAATCCGCCCCTGTCCAATTCCCTCGGTGATCGAGCCCCCCTCGGACTTTAGTTCGCCATCGGTATAAAATGCGTGCAGCGCAGACCCCATTGGATCAACCAGACCGATTTTGACGCCTTTGGGCTGTAGCGCTTGGGCCACCCCGCCCAATGTGCCGCCAGAACCCACCGCGCAGATAAAGCCATCCACTTTGCCTTCGGTCTGTTGCCAGATCTCAGGGCCAGTGGTGTCTGCATGCGCCTGTCGGTTAGCTGTATTGTCAAACTGATTGGCCCAAACGGCACCATGGGGCTCGGTTTTGTTCAGGCGCTCGGCCAACCGCTGTGAATAATGGACATAATTATTCGGATTTTTATAAGGAACAGCCGGCACCTCGACCAGTTCAGCCCCTGCAAGCTTCAGCATGTCCTTTTTCTCTTGGCTCTGGGTTTCCGGGATAACAATCACGGTCCGAAACCCCATAGAGGCCCCCACCAATGCCAAACCGATACCAGTGTTACCGGCAGTGCCCTCAACAATTGTGCCACCCGGCAACAGATGCTCCCGAGCAACCGCGTCTTTAATAATGAATAAAGCCGCACGATCCTTGACCGATTGTCCTGGATTCAGAAACTCTGCCTTACCCAAAATATCACAGCCCGTAGCCTCACTGGCGCGCGCCAACCGCAGAAGGGGCGTATTGCCAACCATTGCCGCTACATTTTGTTTGATTTGCATACGATGCCTCATTTACCATGTCTTGTTGCAGACATCTATGCGCGCCGCGAGATTAACTCAACCCGCCGCGCGCAAACGATCGCGATTGCGCGCTAACCAAAGCCCCGCCAAAACTGTGGGTCCGACAGAAAACGACCCCGAATCAATGTGGTCCATAAAATCGGAAAACGCAAAAATATGGCTGCGAATATCTTCGGCCTCGGTTGCAAGCCCCGCGACTAAATCCGTAGAGGCGGGCAGATCAGTCAGGCCTAGATACAGATGAAAAAACTCCGCCGATGACCCCGGCGAAGGATAGGTTTGCGAGATCAATTCCAAGCGATGTAAATCAAGCCCCGCCTCTTCCTTGGCCTCGCGCAAAGCAGCTTGTGACGGCGTTTCACCCGCATCTATCAGCCCAGCAATTGGCTCGAGACACCATGGATACCGATCCCCCCTGATATAGGGTCCAGCGCGGAACTGTTCGACCAGTAAGACCCGATCTGTCACCGGATCATAGGGCAGCACAATCGCTGCATCCGACGATACAAACGCAGCCCGAGTTACGACTGCGCTCTGTGTGCCATCAAATTTTTGGAAGGACACATCATGTTCTTCGACCGCAAAAAAACAACTGTAAGGGTGACGCAGCGCCCGCCGTTGCACCAGATCACGGGTCATTTCCAAGCCAACACCACGAGCCACAGCAGCCTGCGCAATATAGGCCGACTGCGCCCGTGCTCGCATCCGCGGCAATCTAACAGCCGTCTCTGCCGCACCGATTTGGCCATAGAGCGCCATCACATCGTTCACCAAACGCAAAACCAGCCCCAGATCACTCTCCAGATCATCCCCCACCTCATCAAAAGCACGCCTAAGACGCAGATCCGCGTCTGAATTTGAGGACCTGTAATACATCTTAACTGAGGTGATGCCAGACGCGGTCTGCGCCTCGCCGACAATAGAAAAAGCCCCAAAAACAGCATAATAAAACGCCAGACGCTCCCTATGATTGCGTGACATATGGGATAATATCACGCCTTGTATTCGGTCTTTTTGAGCCAGTGTATCAATATCGGACCGATAGTTCAGCACACCGTTAGCAACATGGGCTGTCTGCCGGATCACCCGCGAAGTCTTCTCCCCCAAAACGGCGGCAAGCAGATCGGAATGCAACAGCTCATCATAGATAAAAATCGAATTCAAATTGGTCAACACGCAATCCTTAAATCAATAAGCCCCTACCCGACGATTTTAATCGCAGATTAAACATCACCAAAGCGTATCAGCAGTCGCACCACGCTCCAAGCCACCTTAATGCGGTTTTTTCATTGTGATCTGGGTCACGTCGCAATAGCCACTTTCAAAAGCTGAGGCACAGGAGGTCAAATACATATTCCACATGCGGCGAAAGCGGTCATCAAAACCCAGTTGCGCCACCTCATCCCACCGCGCATTAAATCGATCATGCCATTGGCGTAACGTTTGACTATAGCTGCGCCCAAATTCGACCGATGTAATCTTTGTCAAACCCGCCTTTGTAATCTGTGACTGCAAAGCCAACGGACTGGGCAACATACCGCCCGGAAATATGTATTTCTGAATAAAATCGACGCCTTTCCGGTATGCGTCAAAGCGCTGATCTTGGATCGTGATAATCTGCAGCGTAGCTTGAGCGCCAGGTTTTAAAGCGCGACGTACCATCTCAAAATACTGGGGCCAATATTTTTCGCCCACAGCTTCAAACATCTCGATACTGGCAACTCCGTCATACACCCCCTGTTCATCGCGGTAGTCTTGTAATTTTAGAGTTACCAGATGGCCTAGGTTAAGCCGTTCTATGCGGTCTTCTGCGTAGGCAAGTTGCTCTTTGCTGATCGTCAAGCCCGTGACCCGAAGCCCCCTGTGCTGTGCCGCGTAGACAGCAAATCCGCCCCAGCCACAGCCAACCTCAAGAACATGATCTCCCGGTTTGACCCCCATTTGATCTATCATTGCGGCGTATTTCGCAGTTTGTGCCGATGCCATGCTCTGATCACCGCTCTGAAACAAGGCAGACGAATATGTCATTGTCTCATCAAGCCACAGCCCGTAAAATTCGTTTCCCAAGTCATAGTGATGGCTGATATTTTTCAATGCCTGCCGACGGGTGTTTGAGTGCAGCCAAAAAACCAACTTTTCAAACAGGCGCAATAGACCAAGCCCCGGAAACCCATCGTATAGCCGATCATTTCCTGCATGAAACAAATCCATCAACGCCTGCAAGTCGGGAGTGGACCACCAACCGTCGAGGTAGCTGTCGGCAAAACCCAAATCACCCTCACGCACCAGACGTGAAAAAAATTCAGGGTTGTGGATGTGCAATTCGGCATGGAGCGTCTGCTTGTTGATCGGAGTGACACCAGACTGGCCATACGCAATAAATTTGCGCCCGTCTGGTAAAACCAGAATAAGGCTGCCAACTTGCAGGGTTTGCACAATCCGCATCACCCGAGCAAAATACCGCGGCAGATCTTTTTGCCCTTTCACACTGGTTAACAAGTCACCTTTGTGCTGCGACAGGTCAACGGCCGTTGTATCCGCGCACATCTTTTTTTCCGGTCGCATTTAAAAACCTCGAGTCTCATAAGCTGAAAGTGCGCGTTGCCTGCCCTCTTGCGGACTTACAATCGCCGAAGGATACGGCATATCTGGCGACAGCGCCCAGCCTTTGGGGATGGCATTGAAATAGCTTAAAGCTGTGTCACTCGGGGCAGCCTGCCCTTCCGCAATCCAGCGGTTGGTATACTGGCGCACGGGATCAAATTTATCCAATTGCGTGACCGGATTGAACACGCGAAAATATGGCGTCGCATCCGGACCTGAACCCGCAGACCACTGCCACCCCATGGCATTGCTCGCCGGATCCCAATCAACGAGGCAGGCTTCAAACCATTTCAGCCCAATTTTCCAATGGCTCAACAAATGTTTGGTCAAATATGAGGCAACGATCATGCGGGCGCGATTGTGCATTCGCCCCGTAACGTAAAGTTCGCGCATCCCCGCATCCACAAAAGGAATACCGGTCCTGCCTTGCATCCACGCCTGCACGTGGGGATGTCCGGCATCTTCGTTCCAAGCAAAACGATCCCAATCGGGCTTCCAATTGCGCTGGGCGATATGGGGGGTGTGATAAATCAGATGATAGGCAAATTCGCGCCACACAAGTTCTTTCAGAAATGTCTCTGCGCCTGCAGCGCCGTCAAGATGGGCCCGCATTCCCGCGTGCCAGCATTGATGGGGGCTAATTTCACCAAGAGTAAGGTTCTCGGACAAACCCGATGTGCCATCCACCGATGGGATATCGCGCTGCGCCACGTAGGCCGATATCGCCCCATTGGAAAACGACGCCAAGCGGTCTTGTGCGGCCGCCTCTCCGAGACGCAGGTAGGGGCGCACAATCGTCGCGCCGCGTGCCATGGCTGCATCCAGCGACCATTCTTCTAACCGCTCACTTTTTGGCCAAATTTCGGGTGGCGCGATCCGCACAGGTGCGGCCAGCGGGGTCGCAACATCACGATCCTTAACCGCCCGCCACATCGGTGAATAAACGCGGTAAAACCCACCGGTTTTGGTCTCAACGCTCCACGGCTCAAACAACAGATGGCCACCAAAGCTGCGCGCCTCGACACCCTGCGCCTTGAGGGTTTCTTTGATCTCTCTATCGCGTGAAATCGAAACTGGGTCATACAAGCGTGACCAATAAACAGAGGTGGCCCCCGTCTCTTCAATCAGTCGTTGCAAGCATGCCAGCGGCGTCCCAGTGCGCAAGACCAAACCAGATCCACACTTTTCAAGTGCATTGCGATGCTTTTCCACCCCCAAGCCAAGGCGCCATTTGGGCGCAGCGCCCAAGGCGTCGACCTCGGCGTCGCGAATAAAAACTGGTACGATCCGGCGACCGCTTGCAACCGCAGCACTCAGTGCCGGGTGATCTGACAAGCGCAAATCACGGCGCAGCCATAAAAGGATGGGTGGAGCTTCTGACATGGTGTTTACTACTCTTTATCTTTTGTACGCCCGGAG
Organism: Rhodobacteraceae bacterium UBA1957; assembly: GCA_002336405.1. Taxonomy (GTDB): domain Bacteria; phylum Pseudomonadota; class Alphaproteobacteria; order Rhodobacterales; family Rhodobacteraceae; genus CPC320. Next base: position 3,476 of record DDEJ01000072.1, on the reverse strand, counting down.
CGACACATCGGATTAAAGAATGTCTTCCAAAACAGTCATCAGTTTGTCGACTTCTGCTTGCGAGGTGTAATGAACAAAACTCAGCCTGAGAACACCTTGCTCAGGATCTATGCCCGAGGCCTGCAATGGGCGCACCGCATAAAAGTCATTTCCATCGGCCATTATACCGCGTTCTGCCAGTGCTTTTGCCGCCTCTGCAGGCGATCTCCCTAAGTCTAACGCGACGGTTGGAGCCCGTTCCGAGGCCACCCGCGACCCCAGCATCCGCACCGAATTTTTGCCGGCAACAAAATCCAGTAAGGGTTGCAGCAGTGCGGTTTCGTGGGCGCGCATCAGATCATGTACTTGGCTGCAGCGCTCGGTCGCAGTACCGTGCATCCCATGGTGATCGGCCAGCGCATCAAAATAGTCAATGATGCCGGCACAGGCGGCGATTTGAGCATGATCTGGACCCGCCGGTGTAAAGCGCTTGTACAAGCTTTCAGCGTTAAAATAATGTCCCTGATTCGGAAGAAGCTCGCCCAGCGCCCGCCGTATCACCATAATACCCTGATGCGGCCCATAGGTTTTATAGCTCGAAAATAAATAGATATCTGGCCCCATGTCACCGACATTCGGCAAACCATGCGGCGCATAGCTGACCCCGTCGACACAGACAAAAGCCCCCGCAGCATGCGCCAAAGCCGTGATTTCAGTGACCGGATTGACCTGAGCGATCACATTTGAACAATGAGGAAAACAAACCAGCCTGACCCGCTCGTCCAGCAACTCGCTCAGACGTTCTGGATCAAGCATCCCGGTTTCAGGGTCTATCCTCCATTCGCGCACGTCAACGCCCTCTTCCGCCAACCGGCGCCAAGGCCCGCTATTGGCTTCGTGGTCTTGATTTGTGACGATAATGGCATCGCCAGGAGACAGCCATTTGCGAAAGGCCTGTGACAGCACATAGGTGTTCTGCGTCGTCGATGGACCGAATGATAACTCGTCGTCGTCCACCCCCATCGCTGCGGACAGCCGCGTGCGGGCCTCATCCATCTCTTCACCGCCCAACCTACTCGCGGCATAAGAGGCGTAGGGCTGTACTTTGCGTTGGGTATAAAACCGGGTGAGCCGATCGACCACGGCTTTACAGGTAAACGAGCCTCCAGCGTTCTCAAAAAAGGCCTGTTGCTGTAAGGATGGTTCTGAAAAAGCTGGAAATTGGCTCCGAACAAAATCAATATCAAGTACGGTCATGCTGCTCTCCCGAAAGCCTGATAAATACTACTGAGCCTGTATGGGTACTGGTTGCCACAAAGGCAACCAGTTTTTGTAATTCTACTCTGCGGGTTCGGCTGTTTGGGAAGTCTTGGCCGCGTTGCGCATGCCGTCCCGTACCAAGGCTTTGACCAAAGCAATGCCCATCAAGGCCATGACGACTGAAAATGGCAGCGCGCCAATGATCATCGCTGTATTGATTGCCGCTAATCCGTCGCCTTTTGTCAGTAGTAGACCAGCAATCACTAGGGTCAGTATAATGCCCCACGTGATGATATGGATGCGACCCTTCGGGCTTTCATCACCCGCCGCGGCAATTGTATTGATGATCAACACCGCCGAATCCGCCGATGTCACCAAATAGGTCATTAACAAGATGACAATCAGCACCGACATCAAGGTGGCCAATGTTGGCGAAAGCATGAAATTGATCATCGCAAACAGCTGGCTCGACAGACCCGCACCCGTAATCTGATCACCAGCGCCCCCGTTCAACGTCAGGTCAATCGCCGTGCCCCCTGCAAAGGCAAACCAGACGAAACACATGATCGACGGCACAATCATCGCACCCAGAACATATTCCCGAATTGTGCGTCCCTTCGAAATACGTGCCAGAAACAAACCGACAAACGGCGCAAAGGCAATCCACCAAGCCCAATAAAAGATTGTCCAGCCACCCTGCCAACCGGCCAACGCATTGGCCGTGTTCTCAGCGCCGGTACCATCCGCAGACCAGACGGTGAGGATCATCATCGGCAAATTTATCATATAATCCCACAAACCGACAAATAACGCGCTGAGCGCAAACAACGTCGATCCAAAGACCAGAAAGAAGGCCAGCATGAAAAACGACAGACCCATATTTATGTTCGACAGCCATTTGATGCCTTTGCCAACACCCGACAGAGCCGACAGCGTTGACGCGATCATCACAATCACCAGACTGACGATCATGGCAATTTTGGTTGGATCGCCGTCCACGTCCATCAACCAACCCATACCGGTGATATTATACACTCCACTGGCAAACTGAGACACCCCATAGCCAAGCGTCACCGAAACACCAAGGATCGTTGCAATCACCGAAACAATGTCGACAATGTGCCCCAAAGGACCCTCAAGCGCACGCCCAAACAGTGGCGTCAACCCTGAGCGAATGGTCAGTGGCAGGCCACGCGAATAACTGAAAAAGGCCAGCGCCAGCCCAACGATTGCATAGCAACCCCAAGCCGAAAAGCCCCAATGCAGAAACGACCATTTCATCGCCGCTCGCACATTATCAGCGCTCGAAGCGGTTGCATTGCCCATGATCACATCCGGATTGTTTGAAAAATGATAGATCGGCTCCCCAGTAGCATAGGTCAGCATTCCAATACCGATACCGGCCCCAAACATCATGGAAAACCATGAAAAGTTTGAAAACTCCGGACTGCTACCTTCGCCACCGAGACGAATTTTGCCGGTTGCGGGCCAGATCGCCAAACCAAAGCAAACCAAAATATAGAAGGCCATGACATACATGTACCAAGGGCCGGTATTACTATCGATTGAGCTTCGGACCGCCTTCAAAACTTGCCCTGCAGTCTCTGGCTGCGTCACCGCCCACAAGATCAACGCCCCTATAGATATTTTTGAGCCAACGGTCACAAACTTAGAAAAGCCTTGGTAAAATCCAGACGTCTCAGTCACGATGTTTAAATCCAGTAATGGGTCTTTAATTGTCATTTCTCTCTCCCAGAAAATATACTTAAGTAAATAATTACAGTAGATAGTTGTACTATTTGCCATTCGTCGTCAATATACGACCCAATTTGACACCAAAGCGGCACCCTAATACGAAATGGAAGGAGGCAGAATTGAAAACCCTCGTAAGTGGGAATATTATGGAGTTTTCTCATTTAGAAAACATCACTGAATCTAGGCAAGGTCAGCGCAAGCGACCGTCGAGTTAGGGTCACAAAACAGAGCTAAAACATAACAAAAACTATCAAAAACACTGGCTGACGGAATCGCATAAAAGTACCCTTAGCGGCGCTTTAGCCCCCACCGTCTTCAGACCACCCTGACCACAGCGCAACAGGCTGTGGCGGGGATGCACTGCGCAAAACGTGACGGGTGTCGCTAGACGATCTCTTGGCCGTGGTGCGCGAGTTTCTGAACCCGGCTATGTCTCGTTCGGGTCTAGACCCTTGTCCGCGTCGGCACGGGGCGGGACGTCT
>DDEJ01000121.1:3117-7870 GCA_002336405.1 Rhodobacteraceae bacterium UBA1957 | reverse complement strand
CCGCGCCGGTTTTGACATCTGCAAGGCTGGGAATATCCGCAGAAAAGCCAACAGCAAATAGGCCAGCTGAGCTGTAGGCTGGCGCCTGATGCCACAGGCCATTGCCCACCTTGTCAGAGCAGATTTGGGCCTTTTCGGTCAAAAATGGGTCCATGGTTTTGCCGTTTTTGGACACGCTCAAATGCAGATGCGGAAAATTAGAAAGGCCGCTCATGCCCACTTGACCCAGTATATCGCCCGTTTGCACCCTATCGCCTGATTGTTTGCGTAATGAATTGTTTTTGAGGTGGCAATACCGAGTTTCCCAGCCACCCTGATGTCGCACTGCAACCGCGTTGCCGCATTCCCGTCCAGTAATGCTGGCGCGGTTTTGTGGGGTGACGGGGCGGTCTGGCAGGCCGTCTCGCACTGCGCGCACTTGGCCCGAGGCGGCGGCGAGCACGTTGACGCCATGGGCCATCTGCTGTTCTGATAACAGGCCTATGTCTGTGCCTTTATGGCCATTGCGGGATTTTATGCCACATCGATAGTCGACGTGCCCATCCCCGGGATCGAGGTCGACATAATCCTCAATATAGCAGGTTTGACCCAGTACACAGTCCAGTGGAAAACTAAACTCAATAGGCTGCCCTAAACCTGGGCCCGACGCAGCAATGGCCGCCAGAAGAACCGCTTTTGCGGTCAATCTGCGGTGAGTAACGGCGGTTTATTCCCGGCGATACGCGGCTTTTGCGGCCCCTCGGCTTTAAGTTCCAACTTGCCATCTTTGACAGAAACTTTCACAAAACCGCCTTTGGTCAGCTTGCCAAACAGCAACTCTTCGGCCAACGGCTTTTTGATATGTTCCTGAATAACCCGTGCGAGAGGGCGGGCCCCCATTTTATCGTCATACCCTTTATCAGCCAGCCACGCGGCGGCGGGACGGCTGAGCTCGATGGTGACATTGCGGTCCATCAGTTGGGCCTCAAGCTGCAGGACAAATTTCTCGACCACTTGTAGGATCACAGATTTTGCAAGTGGCGCAAAAGAAATCACGGCATCGAGACGGTTGCGAAACTCTGGCGTAAAGGTCCGTTCAATCGCGGCAGTATCCTCGCCCTCACGGCGGTCACGGCCAAACCCGATCGCGGCTTTGGCCTGTTCGGCAGCCCCAGCGTTTGAAGTCATGATCAAAACGACATTTCTGAAATCAACCGAGCGGCCATTGTGGTCGGTCAGCGTGCCGTGATCCATTACTTGCAGCAAAATGTTGAACACATCGGGGTGAGCTTTTTCGATCTCATCCAAAAGCAAAACGCAATGTGGGGTCTGATCAACGCCGTCTGTGAGCAAGCCACCCTGATCAAATCCGACATAGCCCGGAGGTGCACCTATCAACCGACTAATGGCGTGTTTTTCCATGTATTCTGACATGTCAAATCGCAGAATATTGACCCCTAACGTATCAGCAAGCTGGTTGGCCACTTCCGTTTTGCCAACACCTGTCGGACCGGTAAACAGGTAGTTGCCAATGGGTTTTTTTGGTTCCCGCAAGCCGGCGCGTGCCAGTTTGATGGCGCTTGCCAGCGCGTCAATTGCCGGATCCTGACCAAAGACCACCCGTTTCAGGTTTTTCTCAAGATCTCGCAGAACCTCGGCGTCATCCTTATTGACATTTTTAGGTGGAATGCGAGCGATCTTTGCTACCACATCCTCAATTTCTTTGGTGCCGATGGTTTTGCGCCGCTTGCTTTCAACCACCAGATGCTGTGCCGCACCTGCCTCGTCGATGACGTCGATGGCTTTGTCGGGCAGTTTGCGGTCAGTGATGTAACGCGCCGCCAACTCAACGGCAGTTTTGATCGCCTCGGCGGTATATTTGATCCGATGGTGATCTTCGAAATACGGCTTCAGGCCTTTAAGGATTTTAACGGAATCGGCCACTGAGGGTTCGTTGACGTCGATCTTTTGGAAACGGCGCGCCAACGCCCGGTCTTTTTCAAAATGTTGACGGAATTCTTTGTAAGTTGTCGACCCCATACAGCGTAATTTCCCGCCCTGAAGCGCCGGCTTTAAAAGATTTGAGGCATCCATCGCTCCGCCAGAGGTAGCCCCGGCACCAATTACCGTATGAATCTCGTCGATAAACAACACCGCATCGGGGTGATCTTCTAATTCGGTTACAACGGCCTTGAGACGTTCTTCGAAGTCCCCACGATAGCGGGTTCCAGCCAAAAGCGCACCGAGGTCGAGCGAGAAGATTGTGGTTTCTGCCAGCACTGCGGGGGTTTCTTGTGCGACAATCTTGCGCGCCAGGCCTTCTGCGATTGCGGTCTTGCCGACCCCGGGATCACCCACCAGCAGGGGGTTGTTCTTGCGGCGACGGCAGAGCACTTGAATGCAGCGCTCAACCTCGTGGGAGCGGCCGATTAACGGATCGACATCGCCCTTTTTGGATTTGGCATTCAGATCCACGCAATACTTTGACAGCGCACTTTCTTTGCCGCCCTCGCTCTCACTTTTGGTTGGGTCCTCAGTGATGTCACTGGTGCCGGTGACGGTGCGCTCTTCGCCATAAGCGGGATCTTTTGCCACACCATGGGCGATAAAGTTCACCGCGTCATACCGAGTCATTTCTTGTTCTTGCAGGAAAAAAGCTGCATTGGATTCGCGTTCAGCAAAGATGGCCACCAACACATTGGCACCTGTCACCTCGGTCCGGCCCGAGCTTTGCACATGGATCGCAGCCCGTTGAATGACCCGCTGGAAAGCTGCGGTTGGGGCCGCCTCAGACCCATCGATATCGGTCACAAGATTTGACAGGTCGTCATCGACAAATTCGGTCAAAGTCGCCCGCAATTCATCGATATCAACGCTGCAAGCCTTGAGCACCTGCGAGGCCTCTGGTTCGTCAATTAGCGCTAGCAAAAGATGTTCTAGTGTCGCGAACTCATGCGAGCGATCATTGGCCAGAGCCAAAGCGGAATGGATTGCGTGTTCCAGTGTGTTTGAAAATGAAGGCACTGTGAGCTGCTCCTCTGGCGTGTGTTCTGTGATGTCTCTTAAGTGAGATACCTGTGTTAACGTGTGGTTTGGTCAATCCCTAAACGAGTTCAATGCAATATACGCGCCTGAGCTCATTTATTTATTAAAAACGACCAAATTTTTGTTTCGCATATGTTTAAAAACCATCTTTAAGCGTTCTGATCTTTGCAAATACTTGCCAGTCTTCTGCGTGTTCCATTCCGACAGCCTTTCTTACTTCCGCCGTGTGTGACCGCAAAAACGGGTTGGTTGCGAGCTCTTCAGACAGAAGCTCGGGCACCGTTGGGAGACCGATTTTGCCGGCGGCGGTTATCTTTTCTCCTCTTGAGATAAGTCTTGCATTGTCGGGTTCAATAGAGAACGCGAATTTCAAATTGTTCGCGGTGTATTCGTGACCAGAATACACCCATGTCTGCGGGGGTAAAGCGGCGAGTTTTGCCAGACTTTGAAACATCACTTGCGGGCTGCCTTCGAACAGGCGGCCGCAGCCCAGTGCCATGAGGCTGTCTGCAGTAAAAGCCGCTTGGGCTTGGGGGAAATGCAATGCAATATGGCCCAGGGTGTGTCCTGAGACATCCATGATTTCGCCGCGGTAACCGCCGATGGCAATGGTATCCCCTTCGCTGACCGCAAGATCAAGTGCGGGAAGCCGGTAGGCATCTGCCGCCGCGCCGATCACTTTTGCAGGATGAACTTTTAGCAATGGGTCCAACCCGTCAACATGATCGGCGTGGTGATGGGTCAACAAAACATGGCTGAGTGTCCAACCGCGCTGGGTAAGCGCTGCCATAACAGGGCCGGCTTCTGGCACATCGATCACCAGCGTCTCGCCGGTGTCTGCATCGTGGGCGATGTAAGCGTAGTTGTCGGTCAAACAGGGGATCGTCAAAATTTCAAGCGGCATGGTATTTCGCCTTTGCTGCGGTCGTGATATCATATTGTTGCCGATTATAGGACCCATCGCAATGCATCTTGACGTGCAGGACCTTAGAAACTTTTATTACCGGACCGCTTTGGGTCGTTCGGTCAAGCGTATCATCGGAGCGCAAGTTCTGGAGATGTGGCCCGAGGCAAAGGGTCAGACCGTGGTTGGATTTGGGTTTGCGGTGCCCTTCCTCAGACCCTATCTACAACAGGCGCGTCGGGTAACTGCGCTTATGCCAGGGCCTCAAGGCGTAATGCCTTGGCCAAGCAACGCGCCGAATTTGTCGGTTTTATGTCAAGAAACGCTCTGGCCATTGGAGACCGGCCATGTCGACCGGTTGATGGTTGTGCACGGTTTGGAAACCTCAGAACAGGCGTCGGCGCTGCTCAGCGAATGCTGGCGGGTTTTAGGCCCGGGTGGCAAAGCTTTGTTTATCGTGCCGAATCGTACCGGATTATGGTCGCGCAGTGATCAGACGCCGCTTGGGTTTGGTCGACCCTACAGCCACGGCCAGCTGGAAACGCAGTTGCGGTTGCACGCTTTTATGCCCGAGCGTCATGCCGCGGTTTTGTATCAGCCTCCTTCTGAGCGGCGTTTTTGGATGAAGACGGCGCCAATCTGGGAGCGCGCGGGACGTTCGGTCGCGGCCATTGTTCCCGCCGGAGTGTTAATGGTCGAGGTCAGCAAGAGAATTCAGCCTTCAATGGGCGCAGGCGTGCATGAAAAAGTAGTGGCCCCGTTGCGGGTGCTGCGCCCGGTCCCCAAAACTACCGTGACCTGAAAAAGCTTGGTAACCTGAAGCAG
>DDEJ01000121.1:0-2800 GCA_002336405.1 Rhodobacteraceae bacterium UBA1957 | reverse complement strand
AGCTTGGTAACCTGAAGCAGAGCGATTCGAGCAAACGTGGTTTGGGCCGCGTATCCTGACCGCAGAGTAGTCCCAAAGTTTTTACATGACGATTTCCAAATGAGCCGGGTCAACCCCCAACCCGTTGGTTCAAAAAATGATGTTCTGTGAAAGGTTAAATGTGGCGATGACCTAAGGCGCTGGTGACCCAGAAACGCAGTCATGCAGGCGGATTTGTCACATTTTTTTCATGTCAAAGCGCCGCATTTTTACTAACATATTGATATAAAACATATTTTCTTTTGCTTTAGAATCGTATAGCAACTTGCGAGGGGTGGAGCGCTCTGCTACACCAACGCCGATTTCATTGCTTTGAGCATGCTCAGGGCGGACTAATGCGCGTGTGCCAAATTTTGGTACACGCGCAAAATTATCGGAAGGGTGGACGTGTCAGAACCAGCTTCGATTTCCTCAAGCATTGCAGTGCGTTATGCCAAAGCAGTGTTCGAGATCGCGAAAGAGGACGGCAATCTTGCCGAACTAGAAACTAATGTTAACGATCTGAGTGCGGCGCTTGAGGAAAGTGCTGACCTACAGTTGTTGATAAATTCACCGCTGTACGGTCGCGACGTTCAAGGACGTGCGATTGCCGCTGTGGCCGAGACGCTGAAAATCAGCGCGACCCTCGCGAACAGTTTGAAACTGATGGCCAGCAAGCGCCGTTTGTTTGTTCTGCCGCATTTGATTGATAAACTGCGGGCGCAACTTGCTGACCACAGAGGCGAGGTGAGCGTTGACGTCGTGTCTGCAAAAGCACTGACAAAAACTCAATCGACGGCTTTGGCCAAGACGTTGGCGGCGCGTGTCGGTAAAGATGTGAAAATAAATGCGGCTGTTGATGAGTCTCTCATCGGCGGTCTTGTCGTAAAGATAGGGTCGAAAATGATCGATACATCGATACTGTCGAAACTGAATACTCTCCAGAATGCAATGAAAGAGGTCGGATAATGGGTGTCCAAGCAGCCGAAATTTCTGCGATCCTAAAAGAGCAGATTAAGAACTTTGGCCAAGAGGCCGAAATGGCCGAAGTTGGTCGTGTGCTGTCCGTTGGGGATGGTATTGCGCGGGTCTATGGCCTTGATAATATTCAGGCCGGTGAAATGGTTGAATTCCCGGGCGGAATTCAGGGCATGGCGCTTAACCTTGAGGCCGACAATGTCGGCGTGGTGATCTTTGGTACAGACCGGGACATTAAAGAGGGAGATATCGTCAAACGGACCAATTCAATCGTTGACGTACCTGCAGGAGACGAACTGCTGGGACGTGTTGTCGACGGGTTGGGCAATCCTCTGGATGGCAAAGGCCCGATCGAGACAGCTGAGCGTCGCGTTGCAGACAGCAAGGCGCCAGGTATCATTCCGCGTAAATCGGTACATGAGCCGATGGCGACAGGCTTGAAATCTGTCGATGCGATGATCCCGATTGGTCGTGGTCAGCGCGAATTGATCATTGGCGACCGCCAAACGGGTAAAACGGCGGTGGCGTTGGATGCAATCCTGAATCAGAAATCTTACAATGACGCTGCTGGCGATGATGAGAGTAAAAAACTGTATTGCATTTATGTTGCGATCGGTCAAAAGCGCTCAACCGTGGCGCAACTGGTGAAAAAGCTCGAAGAGAGCGGCGCGATTGATTATACGATCGTTGTGGCCGCCACCGCGTCCGATCCTGCGCCGATGCAATTTCTTGCACCTTATTCGGCGACGGCGATGGCCGAGCATTTCCGCGATAATGGCCGGCATGCTCTGATTGTTTATGATGATCTGTCAAAACAGGCCGTGTCGTATCGGCAAATGTCGCTGCTGCTGAGACGCCCACCCGGTCGTGAAGCTTATCCTGGCGACGTTTTCTATTTGCACTCGCGCCTCCTAGAGCGCTCGTCAAAGCTTGGGGATGATCATGGGAATGGGTCGCTGACCGCATTGCCAATTATTGAAACCCAAGGCGGTGACGTTTCGGCATTTATTCCGACCAACGTGATTTCGATCACCGACGGCCAGATCTTTCTTGAAACTGAATTGTTCTACCAAGGCATCCGTCCGGCTGTGAACACCGGTCTATCGGTGTCGCGGGTTGGATCAAGTGCGCAGACTAACGCGATGAAATCCGTCGCGGGTCCGGTTAAGTTGGAACTCGCTCAATATCGCGAGATGGCTGCCTTTGCCCAGTTCGGGTCTGATCTGGATGCGGCGACCCAGCAATTGCTGGGCCGTGGCGCCCGATTAACCGAGTTGATGAAGCAGTCACAGTATTCGCCTTTGACCAATGCCGAAATCGTCTGTGTGATTTTTGCGGGTACCAAGGGATATCTCGACAAAATCGAGTTGAAAGATGTATCGCGCTTTGAACAGGGCCTGTTGTCGCATTTGCGCGGCAAAAATGCAGATCTGCTTGAGTGGATTACGGTGGAAGATCCAAAGATCAAAGGTGAAGCCGAGGATAAAATTCGCGCCGTATTGGACGCTTTTGCAGCTGATTTCGCGTAAGGGGACGAGGCAATGCCAAGTCTAAAGGACTTAAAAAACAGGATCGCGAGCGTCAAGTCGACGCGCAAGATCACGAAGGCCATGCAAATGGTTGCCGCGGCGAAACTGCGCCGCGCGCAGGAAGCTGCCGAAGCTTCCCGCCCGTACACAGAACGCTTCAATGCTGTTCTGGGCGGGTTGGCGTCTTCGGTTGGCGGTTCCGGCTCTGCGCCAAAGCTTCTCAGCGGCACAGGGTCTGACAACGTGCATCTGCTATTGGTGATGACGGCCGAGCG
>DDEJ01000048.1:1092-3813 GCA_002336405.1 Rhodobacteraceae bacterium UBA1957 | reverse complement strand
AAATGAGTGGCAATCTTTCCAGGATCAGGTGTCAGATAACTTCAGGGTCATCAACGACGATAAATTTCGGGTTTTGGCGTAGCAGTGGTATCGTCGTAAGCATACAGGGAACCCCCTCTATTTTGGCATGATTTGCTGTGCGATTATTGCGCGAGGTCGGCGATTTGGCGCTATGGCTATGGACCCTTTAAACTGACTGGTTGTGGCTGGCTCATTTTTTTCTTGTATTTATTACATTTCTTGCATTTTATCTAATCATTGACGCGAATGTTTCATTCTTCGCCAACAGAGCAGTGCAAATGACGCAGAAAACACTCCCCTCTCACGCCTCGGTTGTTGTCATTGGTGGTGGCATTATGGGCTCATCGACGCTGTACCATTTGGCAAAAATGGGGGTGAGTGATGCGATCCTGCTGGAGCGAAATCAGCTGACCTCGGGGACCACTTGGCACTCCGCAGCGCAGGTCCGCGCGCTCAGGCATTCGCAAAACCTCACACGGATGATCCAGTATTCGGTCGATCTCTATTCCCAACTTGAAACAGAGACGGGCCAAAACGTTGGCTGGATTCAGAAAGGTTCGCTGTCCATAGCGACCACCCCCGACCGGCTGATCCATGTGAAGCGACAGGAGGCTCTGGCTCATGCCTATGGGATCGAGGCGCAATCAATAAGTGCGGGCGCGGCCAAGGAAATCTGGCCATTGATGAATGCCGAGGACGTGCTGGGTGCGGTCTGGTCACCTAATGACGGGCGGGTCAGTCCCTCGGATGTCTGTGCCGCGCTGGTTAAGGCCGCAAGGGGGCTGGGGGCCAAGTTGTTCGAGAAAACTGGTGTGACAGGCATCCTGACTGAGAACGGCCGGATCAAGGGCGTTGAGACCACGCAAGGCACAGTGATGTGTGAGGCGATCGCGCTTTGCACTGGGCTTTGGTCGCGCGAAGTTGGTGCAATGGCGGGGGCCGAGGTGCCGGCGCTCGCCTGTGAACATTTCTACCTTTTGACCAAGCCGGTCGATGGCATCACTGGTAACATGCCAACGCTTTCCGACCATGATAGCCATCTCTACATCCGCGACGACAGTGGTGGGCTTTTGGTCGGGTGTTTCGAGCCGCTGGGCAAGCCGATTGCCCCCGGCATACTGGACGAGACATTCGAGTTCGGTCTGTTGCCCGAGGATTGGGATCACTTCGAACCGATGATGATGAACGCGCTGCACCGGCTGCCGCCGCTGGAAACGGCCGAAGTCAAAATGTTGCTGAACGGGCCGGAGAGTTTCACCCCCGATGGCACTTTCATGCTCGGAGAGACCGCTGAAACCAAGGGGCTTTTTCTTGGGTGTGGCATGAACTCGGTCGGGATTGCATCTGGTGGTGGCGCAGGCATGAACCTAGCCCATTGCATCGTACACGGCCATACGGCTTACGACCTGTCTGAGGCTGACGCCAAGCGCTTTGCGCCGGTGTTCAACAACGTTGATCACCTGATGGCCCGTGCGCCGGAGATACTTGGGACGCATTACGACATCGCATATCCGGGTAAACAGCTTCTCTCTGCCCGGACTCTGCGAGCCCTGCCACTGGAAAAGGAACACAAGGCGGCGCGCGCGCATATGGGGCAGTTCTTCGGCTGGGAGCGACCGCTGTATTTCGGTAAAATAACCGAGCCTGCCATGACCTTCGGTCGGCCTGACTGGTTTGAGAATGTTCGCGCCGAAGTCATGGCTGCCCACGAAAGTGCCGCGATATTCGACGTCTCGCCTTTCGGCAAGATCGAGGTTGAGGGCCCGGATGCTGAGGCCTTCCTGCTCAAAACCTGTGCGGGGTACATGGGACGTGCACCAGGCTCGGTGATCTACACAGCCATGCTGAATGAGCGCGGAACCTTTGAAAGTGACCTGACCGCCCAGCGTATCGGCAAAACCCATTACCGTCTGTTTGTCGGAACAAATGCGATCAAACGCGACCTCGCATGGCTGCGGCGCCATGCGGGCGGGTTTGATGTGACCCTGACAGACAGTACAGAAAAATTTGCTGTGCTGGGTCTGATGGGTCCGAAGGCGGCGCAGATTGCCTCGGAATGCGGTGCGCCTGAGCTTAACGAACTGGGCCATTTCAAGGTTGGCCCGGCCCATATCGCGGGCAAACATGTGCGGGCTGCGCGGATGTCCTATGTGGGGGAAGCAGGTTGGGAAATCACTTGCCTTTCGGAAAACGCCCCTGCGATTTATGCCAATTTAACGGCAGCGGGTGCGCGTCCGGCGGGCATGTTTGCTCAGACCTCGATGCGGATCGAAAAGGGCTTCTGCGCCATGGGCCACGAACTCGACAGCGATGTCAGCCCAATCGAAACTGGGCTGGACTTTGCTACCCGCAAATCCGGCGGTTTCATCGGCTTCGAAGCCATGCAAAAACGCCGGGCTGCTGGGGCGGTCAACCACGTTGTGTCCCTTTTGCTGGATAATGAAAAGGCGGTCCCCTTGGGACATGAGCCGATCTATCTGGACGGTCAGATCGTCGGTCAGACCTCCTCTTGTGCTTTCGGCTTTCGGGTGGGAAAACCTATCGCGCTGGGACATGTAAATGTACCAATTGACGATTGTGTGCGGGTGCAGGTGGATATCGGGCGGCAGATGTTTAACACCAGAGCCACCATCGGACCGCTCTTTGATGTGACCGGATCACGGATGAAAACTGGCCGATGGACCGCCCCGTTGGAATAGC
>DDEJ01000048.1:0-705 GCA_002336405.1 Rhodobacteraceae bacterium UBA1957 | reverse complement strand
CCAATGTGAAGCCGACGTCATAATTTTAGAAAATGTACCTGATTTGTTCGCAAATAAACACTGGGCGCATTACAATGCCGCAAAAACACTCCTCGAACAGAGTGGATATTCAATTTCATCAGCTCTTCTAGGTATGGCCGACTTTGGGGCCCCCAAGAGCGCTTCCGCGCCGTAGTCATTGCATCTCGCACAAGAAACATTCCATTGCCGTGAGGGTTGATGTGGTCAAAGTTAAGGTCTGAGGTGCGGGATCGTCTGACAATGCCAGTGACGTCTTACCGGATATCTTGCCCAGCTGGTCTTTGATACAAACTTCCAGATCGCCAAAGATTGGCTTGGCATATTCCTGACGCAGCGCTTCGCGTTCCGCAGAACGGTTTGGGAAGGTTTTATGACATCTACTTTGTTCATTGTTGTCAAAACAAGCTTTCAATAAACTATGCCAATAAAGCTTCAGGAAAAGAGTATGCGAAACTGATAAAGATATCTACAAATTTGAGAGGTTCACACCATCACCATGGCTCTCCGCCACTAGCCGCCAATTGAACTTATCCGTGTATTTGGAACCAAGTCCACCCTGTCGCTTGCTCATCTACAAAAACCTCATATTGCGCCAGCCACATCGCCAGCCTCACGCAATAATCGCCCCTCAAATCAAACTAAAATGGTACTATGTTTGAATCCATCAGTATAAAAATCGACACC
>DDEJ01000117.1:565-8141 GCA_002336405.1 Rhodobacteraceae bacterium UBA1957 | reverse complement strand
GGTGCTGCAGGGGAGGATTGAACTCCCGACCTCGTCATTACCAATGACGCGCTCTACCACTGAGCTACTGCAGCCAGACGCGCCTTCATAGCGCAGGCGGTGATTAGATGTAATTGCGCTAGGGTGCAAGCGTAATCTGGACGCGTTTTATGAACTACTGTATAACTGGCACATGAGCGAGAAGAAACAACACAAAACCCCTTCCAAAGAGCCGGACAGAGACGTCCGCCTCAGGGTGGCGCTCAAAGCCAATATGGCCAAGCGCAAAGCTCAGGCAAAAGCGCGCAAAGAAAACGAGCAAGAAAAATAAAAGGCAGGTTACATGGATTCGATTGTTGTCAGCGGCGGCGGACCGCTGCAGGGAAAAGTGCAAATCTCAGGCGCGAAAAATACCTGTCTTAAATTGATGTCAGCGGCACTGCTGACAGAGGAGCCGCTGACGCTGACGAATGTGCCGCGTTTGTCCGATATCAAAACTCTGAGCAGTTTGCTCGAATCGCACGGGTGCGAAGTTGTTTTGTTACAAGATGGTCGCGTGATGGCGCTCAGCGCCCGCAAGATCACCAATCGCAAAGCCGACTATGAAATTGTGCGCAAATTACGCGCCTCGTTTAACGTGCTGGGGCCTTTACTGGCCCGCGAAGGCGAAGCAATTGTATCCCTTCCCGGCGGGTGTGCCATTGGCGCCCGCAAGGTCGACTTGCACATGCACGCGATGGAAAAACTTGGTGCCAAGATTGAACTTGAGGGCGGCTATGTCCACGCCACCGCGCCAAACGGGCTGACCGGCGGGGTGATCGACTTTCCATTTGTTTCGGTCGGTGCCACTGAAAACGCCCTGACGGCCGCAACACTGGCCAAAGGTACGACCGTGATCACAAACGCTGCACGCGAACCGGATACTGTGGATCTGGCTAAATGTTTGGTGGCGATGGGCGCAAAGATTAGCGGAGCCGGCACCTCACAGATCACCATCGAAGGTGTTGATCGACTGCACGGGGCGACCCATGAAGTGATTGTCGACCGAATCGAATTGGGGACGTTCATGATTGCGCCTGCGCTCTGTGGTGGCGAAATTGAACTATTGGGTGGACGACTTGATTTGATTGGCGCCTTTGTTGAGAAACTTGACGCCGCAGGGGTCGACGTGTGGGAAACCAGCGGCGGGCTGTCGGTGAGGCGGCGTGCAGATTACATTTCAGCCGTTGATGTCACAACCGCACCATTCCCCGGGTACCCCACCGACCTGCAGGCGCAATTCATGGCCCTGATGTGTACCGCAAACGGCAAAAGCGTGCTGGAGGAGACAATTTTTGAAAACCGTTTCATGCATGCACCTGAACTTGTGCGTATGGGCGCAAATATCGAGGTCGAGGGTGGCGTGGCCCGTGTGACCGGAGTTGACCGGCTCAAAGGGGCTCCGGTGATGGCAACGGATCTGCGGGCCTCCGTGTCGCTCATTCTGGCCGGTTTGGCGGCCGAAGGCGAGACTATGGTCAATCGGGTCTATCATCTGGATCGTGGCTATGAACAGATCGAAGAAAAACTTGGCAATCTTGGGGCAAAAATTGAACGGGTCTCAGGCAAATGAAGCAGGACGCAACCTTTGAAGACGGCCGCGAGCGCCCACTGAACCTTGGGGTCCTGGATCAAGATGATCTGCAGGTGGTATCGACATTGATACAAGATGCAGTATTTCCCGCCTCTGAGATGATCTGGGATGCCAGCCAGCGCCGTTTTGCGATTTTAATCAATCGGTTTCGCTGGGAGGATAGATCCCTGACAGATCAATCAGGCCACGCGGTCGAGCGCGTCCAAACGGTGCTTTCCATTGATACTGTGTTGGGCATCGCGTCGCAGGGCATTGAGCGTGCGAACAAAGATATGATTTTCTCGGCGCTGTCATTGCAGTTTGAGCCCGGACCGGATGCTGGCGGCACTGTGCTGTTAACGCTTGCGGGGGATGGGGCAATCAAACTGTCAGTCGAAGCTCTTGAGATACGGCTTAAAGATGTGACCCGTCCCTACAGGGCCCTGTCCAAAACGGTTCCCGATCACGGGCAGTAATCGATACGCATTTAATGGCATGTTCGGCGGGCCTGCTGTCGTTGTATCGATCGTAAACGGTTTGACCATAGGGGCCATTAGGCCCCAGATAGCTGTGCTTATTTGTTTGTGACTTCACAAGATAAAATTCATGCCTATAGCGAGATAGCAGACCTATTTTTAGAAAACAGATTGTAAAATGCACATTTTTTTAAGACTGATATCCCTACTTTCACTTTTGCTGTGTGGTGCAATCTTTGGTTTTTTCTATGCTTGGGTCTGTTCAATCCTTTGGGGATTGGACCAGATCGACCCTAATACTGCAATTACAGCCATGCAGGCGATGAACGCCTCAGTGCGCAATGTGGTATTTGCGCCAGCGTTTTTTGCCACGCCTGTGGTCATGCTGGCCGGTGCCCTACTTGCATTTAGCTGTTGCAACCGCCGCGCCACACTGCGCTGTGTTTTACCACGTCAGATCTGGTTTACGGCTTCGGTGGAATAGTGTTGACCATGGCCATAAACGTCCCCTTGAACCAAGCACTTGCGTTGATCGTAACGCCGTTGGCTCCGACGCAGGCCAGCGCGGTCGGGAGCGCCTATTCCGAGACCTGGCAATTTTGGAATATCATTCGAACCTGCGCGGCAGCTGTGGCGCTGTTGTTGACCGGGCTGGGTTTGCTCAAGCTGACCCAAACAGGGCGCGACAGTGTAAACGCTTGAGGCTCTGAGCACGGGCCGTTATGCAGGCCCGAAAGGAGTGCGCCAGATGCCCCAGTTTCTTGACGCGACAGCCGCCAATTTTGAGGCAGACTTCACCGCCCTGCTTGGTGCCAAGCGCGAAGACAGCCCGGATGTCGATGCCGTGGTGGCAGACATCATTACCCATGTGCGCCGCGATGGTGACGCCGCGGTTCTTGCTCTGACGTCTAAATTTGACCGGTTGGATTTGACACCGGACACGCTGGCGTTTTCGCCGGACGATATTGATGCTTATTGCGCGCAGGTCAGCGAAGATGACCGGACAGCCCTTGAGATAGCGGCAGACCGAATTAGCAGCTATCATGCGCGCCAGATGCCCAGTGATGACAGCTGGACTGATGCCAGCGGCGCCACGCTTGGTTGGCGCTGGACACCGGTTTCCGCCGCCGGTCTGTATGTGCCTGGCGGGCTGGCCAGTTATCCGTCATCAGTGCTGATGAACGCTATTCCAGCAAAAGTCGCCGGCGTGTCGCGGTTGGCCATAACCGTGCCGACCCCTGATGGCGTGGTCAACCCACTGGTCCTGTTGGCGGCAAAAATTGCCGGTGTTGATGAGATTTACCGCATTGGTGGGGCGCAGGCGATTGCAGCTCTGGCCTATGGCACCGAAACCATCGCGCCGGTGGACAAGATCACCGGACCCGGCAATGCTTTTGTCGCGGCCGCCAAACGACGGGTTTTCGGAAAAGTTGGAATCGACATGATTGCCGGGCCATCAGAGGTTCTGGTCATTGCTGACGCTGAAAACGATCCCGACTGGATTGCACTGGATCTGCTGTCACAGGCCGAGCATGACGAAAGCGCCCAATCCATTCTAATCACGGACAACGCGGATTTTGGCCGCGCTGTTATGGCAGCGGTCGAGACGCGGTTGGAAACTTTGGCACGTCGCGACATCGCCGGTGCCAGTTGGCGCGACTATGGTGCGGTGATCGTGGTGCCGTCACTGGCGGTGGCTGCCCAATTGTCAGACCGGCTTGCCCCCGAGCATCTTGAGCTTTGCGTTGCAGATCCAGAGGCCTTAGCTGCGCAGATCACTCATGCAGGGGCGATTTTTCTAGGGGCGTGGACGCCTGAGGCAATCGGTGATTACGTGGGTGGTCCGAATCATGTGCTGCCCACAGCACGTTCGGCGCGGTTTAGCTCGGGCCTGTCAGTGCTGGATTTTATCAAACGCACAACGCTGACCAAAATGACCCCTGAAGCTCTGGGTTTAATCGGTCCGGCCGCCGAGCGCCTTGCCCTATCTGAGAGCCTTGAGGCCCATAGCCTGTCAGTGACCGCGCGGCTGAACAGGCTGAACCTCTAGGCAAAAATAGGCCGGATCCGGGACAGCCCATGCGGCGCATATTTTAGTTCTGTCTTTCTTTTGACGGGTCATTGCACAGTTGGAACGGAGTCGCTAATTTTAGCTCTAAGCATCAAAGCCTTGGGGGCTGCATGAGCCATATCATCCATATTGAGATTGACGACAGCAATTTACCGCCACCCACACCTGAGATCGAACAGGAACGCAAAGTGGCGATATTTGATCTATTAGAAAAAAACCTCTTTGAGCTGCCAAAGCGCCAAGATCGCGATGTTGTTGCGGGCCCTTACCGGCTGGAGCTGTCTATTCGAGACAAACGTTTGGTGTTTGATATCACCGCCGATATTGGGCAAAAGGCGGCCGAATTTCATTTGTCGCTGTCGCCATTCCGGCAAGTGGTTAAAGATTACTGGTCCATTTGCGAATCGTATTTTGATGCCGTCAAACATATGCCTCCCAGCCAAATCGAAACAATCGATATGGCGCGCCGCGGCATTCATAATGAGGGGGCGCGCGTTCTTGCCGAACGATTAGAGGGCAAAGCCGCGGTTGATCACGATACTGCACGGCGACTGTTCACGCTTATTTGTGTTTTGCACTTCGGGGGCTAAACGATGATCCTAGAGCTGCCCGGATCAGTCTTATTTTGCTGCGATCACAACGCGGTGCGCTCTCCGATGGCAGAAGGTATCATGAAAAAATTCTATGGCGCCGAGACCTATGTACAGTCAGTTGGCGTGATGAATGATCAAGAAATTGACGGCTTTGCAATCGCAGTTTGCGCCGAGATCGGGGTTGAGCTGTCACGCCACCAATCCCGCAGTTTCGACCAGATGGAGCAATGGGGCGATGATCTGTCGTCGTTTGACCTTATCCTGTCGCTGTCACCGGCAAGCCAACGCCGCGCTTTGGAACTGACACGCTATTTCCATCTGGAAGTGAATTATTGGCCCATCATGGACCCGACAGGGCTAGGCGAAAGCCGCGAGAGCCAGTTGCGGGCTTATCGTCAATCTCGGGATCAGATAATTTCCGAATTGACCCGACGGTGGGGGCCGTCACAGACACTCCCAAGCCCTTGAATGGGTTTTCCACGCGCCACAACGTCTGACGTTGCACCATGTACACGCGGCAGGTCATCTGCCTGAATGACCAACACGTTTCCTGCCCGGACAGCTTTAAGAGACATATATAAACAATTACGATCAATATTTCCTTGAATAATATTGAGAAAGCCATCATTTAGGCATTCATTCTGCCGAAGGGCAGTACCACAAGCAATGGAGACAGCATGGCCAAGGAAGATACGCTCGAATTTCCCGGTGTCGTTAAGGAACTCCTGCCTAATGCGACGTTTCGGGTCGAGCTGGAAAACGGCCATGAAATTATCGCTCATACGGCAGGAAAAATGCGTAAGAATCGCATTCGCGTTCTGGCCGGTGATAAAGTGCAGGTTGAAATGACACCCTACGATCTGACAAAAGGTCGGATCAACTATCGCTTTAAGTAATTTGCGACTGATCCTTGGATCTGGGAGCCCGCGCCGCAGTGAACTGTTGGCGCAGCTTGGGGTGTTCCCGGATGAAATCCGACCGCCCGAAATCGATGAAACGCCTGTAAAGGCAGAATTGCCACGGCCCTATTGCCGCCGGATGGCTTATGAGAAATTGCTGGCAGTTCCAAGGAATGACGATGAAATTGTCTTGTGTGCCGATACCACGGTCGCCTTGGGGCGGCGGATTCTTGGCAAGCCACAAGACATGGGCGAAGCAGCAGGGTTTTTGCTGGCCCTGTCTGGACGCCGCCACCGGGTGATCACCGCCATTGCTGTCGCAGCCGGCGACCAAGTCTGGCAGCGCGATGTGGTGACAACAGTGCGGATGAAAACGCTCAGCAATCAGGAATTGAACGCTTACCTTCAAAGCAACGACTGGCAGGGCAAGGCCGGTGGTTATGGCATTCAGGGTCAGGCCGGGGCGTTTATCCCATGGATTAGCGGCTCATTTTCAGCGGTTGTTGGCCTGCCTTTGGCCGAAACCACAAACCTGCTGCTGGCAGCAGGATATCCGCTTTATCAGGAGCTCACATGAAGGGACGGTTGATCGTTTTGGACCACCATAAGGGCCAGCAGATTGCTGCCCTCATGGTGGATGGACGGCTTGATGATGTGTGGTTTGATACTGAGGCCCCGCGACCCGGTACGATTTATCGTGCTATCGCAGACCGGCCCGTAAAAGGCATGGGTGGCATGTTTGTCAAAACACCCGATGGCCCAGGATTTTTGCGCCACGCCAAAGGGCTGTCACCGGGACAACCGATTTTGGTGCAGCTAACCTCTTATGCAGAGCCAGGCAAAGCGCTGCCGCTTACGCAGAAAATTCTGTTTAAAAGCCGCTTTGCGATTGTGACCCCTGACGCACCAGGATTGAATATTTCGCGCAGTATCCGCGACGAAGAACAGCGCGAAACGTTGATGGCAATCGCCCATAGTGAAATGGGCAAAAGCGACATGGGGCTCATACTGCGCTCTTGCTGTGTGACGGCCGACAGTTCCGCTATTGCCGAAGATATCAATGCGATGGCGGATCTGGCCACGCAAATTCTAGCCGAACAGACCGGGGTGGCTGAAACGCTTTTAGAAGGTGATGGCCCCCATGCGCTGGCTTGGCGCGAATGGTCGGAGCCTGCGGAGATCGAAACCAGTTCTGGCGGCTTGGAACAGCATGCCGTGTTGGACGCTCTGGAAGCGCTACAAAGCCCCTGCGTGACAATTACTCAAGCCGGCCATGTCTATATCGAGGCAACCCGTGCGCTGGTGGCTGTAGACGTCAACACCGGGCCAGATACCTCGCCGGCGGCCGGTCTGAAAGCCAATCTTGCGGCTGCCAAAGATCTGCCTCGACAGTTGCGTTTACGTGGCCTTGGTGGGCAAATAGTGCTGGACCCTGCGCCGATGGCCAAAAAAGATCGCCGTCAGTTTGAAACTGCCCTGCGCAATGCGTTCCGCACCTGTCAGGTTGATACCAATCTGGTGGGTTGGACAACATTGGGGCACTTTGAGTTGCAGCGTCAACGCGCGCGTCCCCTGTTGCAGATCGACCTGTCATGAGCTGTCCAATCTGCCAAAAACCGCCGATTGCAGCCTATAGGCCCTTCTGCTGCAAGCGCTGCGCTGATCTAGATTTGGCCAAATGGTTATCGGGTGCCTATAGCGTTCCAATTGACGGCGCAGATGAGGATGATCTGCCTGAGGACCCCTTCGTCAACTCAGAACCACAAAGACATTGATTTTTTTAGGCGATACCTCTGGACAGTGCCGCGCACAGGCCCTAGTACTCGCCCACCCGAATGCCCGTCATTCACCCACGCCCGGGTAGCTCAGGGGTAGAGCAGTGGACTGAAAATCCTCGTGTCGGTGGTTCAAATCCGCCCCCGGGCACCATTTTATAAATTAAATCA
>DDEJ01000117.1:0-157 GCA_002336405.1 Rhodobacteraceae bacterium UBA1957 | reverse complement strand
TAACTATGGGTAGTGATTCAAGTCGTTTCGCAAAAACTGCTAAGAAGACTGTCAGACGAGGGGTCTCGCTCTACAAAGTTGGTGCCTCTCCATATTGGTATGCTCGGATCTGGAATAGTTCGACTGCAAAATACATTGTCAGATCTACCAAGGAAAC
>DDEJ01000097.1 GCA_002336405.1 Rhodobacteraceae bacterium UBA1957 | reverse complement strand
CAATCATGACCGATCATTCCTCTCGTTACGTTATTGGCGTCGATGTCGGTGGAACCTTCACGGATGTATTTTTCCTCAATGAGGCCTCTGGGCAGTGTCACGTGGCCAAAGTGCCCTCAACCTTAGAGGATCAGTCTCAGGGCTTTATAGACGGCATCAAGTCTCACGTTGCCGATTTTGCCCAGCTTGCCACAGTGGTGCATGGCACGACGGTCGGCACCAACGCGTTGTTAGAGCGCAAAGGCGCCAAAACCGGCATTATCACAACGACCGGATTTCGCGACACCTTGGAAATGCGCCGACGTGACCGGCCGCAAACATGGGGATTGTGGGGGGAGTACGACCCTGTTGTTTCCCGCGATTGCCGGGTTGAGGTGTCAGAACGCACGCTGGCAGACGGCACTATCCACGCTGTGGTCGATCCTGAAGAGGTCCGGCAGGCGGCGCTCTATCTACTCGGCCTCGGAGTTGAGGCGATCTGTGTTGTATTTATCAACGCCTATGCCAATGCCGCGAACGAACAGAGCGCTCTGCGCGCGGTAAAACAAGTCTGGCCCAATGATCACACCGAGGCTTCCAGCAACATCTTGCCTGAAATTCGCGAGTTTGAGCGCACCTCAACTACAACTTTAAACGCCTATCTTCAGCCCTTGGTGGGCAGCTATCTGCACAAGTTGGAAACGGCACTGTTGCAGGATGGCTTCTCGGGCGAGGTCTTGATCGTACAATCCAACGGGGGGGTGATGACGGTAGAGACCGCCCGGCGCCTGCCGGTGCGAACCGCTTTGTCGGGTCCGGCGGCGGGGGTCATTGCCAGTGCGTACATCGCTACCGAGGCGGGGTTTCCCAATGTCATTACCTGTGACATGGGCGGCACCAGTTTTGATGTCTCATTGGTGGCAGATGGTGAAAGCGCGCTGAGCCCGCAAACCAATATCGATTTTGGGATGACAATCCGGACCCCGATGATTGAAATGACTACAATCGGCGCGGGGGGCGGGTCTATTGCCAGCGTGGATCGCGGCGGATTGTTGCGAATTGGGCCAGAATCTGCGGGCTCATACCCGGGGCCAGTCTGCTATGGGCAGGGCAATACGCGCCCAACCGTCACCGATGCCAACGTGGTGCTGGGACGCATCAATGCAGATAAACCCATTGGTGGCAAACTTGACCGTCTGGATGTCGATCGCGCCAAAGCGGCGATTGAGACCCATGTCGGAGCACCTTTGGACCTGTCTGTCATGGCTGCGGCCGAGGCGATTATCCGGGTTGCGAATTCAAAAATGGCAGGGGCCATCCGGTTGGTATCGATTGAACGTGGGCATGACCCTAAAAACTTCTCTGCGATGCCCTTCGGGGGGGGCGGTGCGCTGCACACGGGCGCATTGATGAAAGAAGTGGGGCTTCAAAGTGCTCTGGTGCCGCGCTATCCTGGTATCAACAGCGCGCTGGGGTGTACAATTGCCGATATGCGCCATGATTTTGTGCAAACCATCAATGGTGTGTTGGGCAGATTGGATATCGATGATCTGGACCAGCGCATGGTGGAATTGGCACAGCAGGGTCTCGGAATGTTACAGACCGCCGGGGTGAGCTTTGGCGGCACCGCGCTGCAGTTCGAGCTTGATATGAGCTATCAGGGCCAAACTCATACCGTTGATGTTGCAGTCCCGCTCGATCTTAAGGGGGACACCACGGGGGTCACTGAGGCCTCGGTCAGGGCGGCGTTTGAAACCCGCTATCTTGCGGTCTATGGCCGATTGCTTAACAACATACCCATCCGGGTTTTGAACTTGAGGGTGTCGGCACTCGGCAAACGGCCAAAATTCGATCTCACACTTTTGGCCCCAGCAGCGGGTGTTAGTCTGGCGCAGGCGCGTCGGGGGACGCGTCAGGTTTGGTTTGACGGAGCGTTTCATGAAACTGGCGTTTATGAACGCTTGCCGCTTTCAGTTGGGGAAATTGTGCCGGGCCCAGCGCTGCTGGAACAACCAGATGCCACAGTTTTTATCGAGCCTGATCTCACGGCGCGTGTTGATCATTTCGGCAATCTGGTTATTTCGCGCAAATGAAAGGATAGCACACGTGACTAAGCTAAATCTGGAACGTACGGCGCTTGTTTTGGTAGATATGCAAAACGATTTTCTGCATCCTGAAGGGGCATATGGTCGTAACGGTCAAGCCTGCGATGCTATTGCGCGGCTGCCTGAGCGCTTGGCCCCGCTGGCAAAGGCGATGCGCGCGGCCGGAGGGTGGATTGTCTCCACCCATTTTACGCTGGTGCCAAGCAAGAAAGGGGCGCCGTTTATCTCGCCACATCTGCGCAGCTTACGACCGTTTCTGGGGGCGGGTGATTTCGCCTCGGGCAGCTTCGGCCACCAATTGATCGATAGCTTGCAACCGGCGGATTTGACCGTTGAGAAAATCGCATTTTCGGCATTTTATCAAAGCCGCTTGGAGTGGGTGCTCTCCCGCGCGGGTCTTGAAACGCTGGTATTTGGTGGCATTGTCACCAATGGTGGTGTGGCCTCGACGGTACGCGATGCCCATGTGCGCGATTTTCACAATATTGTGCTGTCCGATGGGTGTGCCGCGTTCAGCAAAACCGCGCATGAGGCCACCATTGCCTCGCTGTCGACAATTGCGCAGATAACAACCTGCAATGAAATGCTATCACAATTGAAGGTTTGAGGTATGGCGGTTCTGTCAGCCTCTGAGGCCCCCAAATTTCAGGTGCAGGTTGCAGCGTTGATCATTGGTGGCGGGGCTTGCGGCATGATCGCGGCGCTGGCAGCCAAAGACGCCGGCGCCGAACCGGTCATCGTCGAGCGTGACGCCGCCCCAAGCGGCAGCACCGCTTTGTCATCGGGGATGATCCCGGCCTGCGGCACGCGTCAGCAAGCCGATTGCAATGTCACTGATACGGTGCAAATTATGAGCGATGATATACAGCGTAAAGCCCATGAAGAGGCAGATGCGGTGCTGGTCCGGCGGCTTTGTGAACTGTCGGGGCCAGTGATAGACTGGCTCTGCGAGCGCCATGACCTGAACCTGACGTTAGTTGAGGGGTTCCTGTATCCCGGCCATAGTGCCCAGCGGATGCATGCCCCGCCATCGCGCGCCGGGGCCGACCTGATGGCTGATCTTAATCGAGCGGTTGCAGCGGCAGATATTCCGGTGATGACGCAGGGCCATGTGACCGATTTGTATGCCGACACCAACGGCGGTGTAACGGGAGTACGCATCAAACGCCCGGACGGTGAGGTTGAATATATCGGCTGTGAGGTCTTGATCCTTGCGTGTAACGGCTTTGGAGGCAACGCAGACATGGTGCAAGCCCATATTCCGGATATGGCAGGCGCTCTATATTTTGGTCATCAGGGCAATCAGGGTGACGCGATCATCTGGGGTCAAGCCTTGGGTGCGGCCACGCGGCATTTGGGATCGTACCAAGGCCATGGTTCGGTTGCCGACCCCCATGGTATTTTGATAAGCTGGGCGCTGATGATGCAAGGTGGGCTGCAGATCAATCGTGATGGTAAACGGTTTTCCAACGAGCATCACGGCTATTCCGAGCAAGCGCGCCGGGTCATAGCCCAACCCGGCGGTATTGCCTGGAACCTATTTGACGCGCGGCTGTTGCAATTGGGGCGCGAATTTGAGGATTTTCGCCAAGCCGAAGCCTTGGGGGCTATACAACCGGCCCAGACTATTTCTGCGCTGGCGCAAATGATGTCTGTTCCTGTCGCGCAACTGACTGAAACACTGGCCCAAGTCGCGCATTATGCGTCTGGAACGGATCATGATGTTTTTGGCAGGGATTTTTCAAAAACCCCTGTTCTTGAGCCGCCGTATTATGCGCTTAAAGTCACGGGCGCGCTGTTTCACACGCAGGGCGGGCTGGCGGTCGATGGCGAGGCAAGGGTGTTGCGCCACGATGGCACGGCATTACCAAACCTGCTGGCGGGAGGGGGCGCTGCTTGCGGCGTGTCTGGGTCGCACGACTGGGGCTATCTGTCGGGCAACGGCTTGCTAACCGCCGCGACGCTGGGCTATCGCGCTGGGGTCACGGCCGCCAAGCTGCTGAGATGAGCGAACGCCGTCAAATCCGCGGCCTCTTTGAGGCGAATCCAGCTGCGGACCTTGACAGATTTGTCCGATGTGTCGTTATGAAAGCTGTCGCCAAGCAAGATCTGCAAGAGCCTCTAATTTTTGGCGACATCCAAATTTATAGAAATGAACGCGACAGATGATAGGTTCTCTAACACTGGTTGAAAAAATATGCGAAAGCCACCGTATCCTCAGCAAAGAGGGTATGGATTTGTTGTTTATCGACCGGCATTTTGTGCATGAAGGGTCGCATCATGCTTTTCACAAAATGTCATCATCAGGGCGAGAGGTACGGCATCCTGCGCTAACCTTTGGCGTCGCCGATCACTATGCGCCCACGGGGGTTGGAAACCCGAATGAAACGATGTCTGTTATGATCTCGCGACTGCGGACAAATACTGCGCAACACCGTATCAAAAGCTTTGATCTGGATGATGCACGTCACGGGATCGTGCATGTCACTATGCCGGAACAAGGGCTCAGCTTGCCGGGAACAACCATTGTATGTGGGGACAGCCATACCGCCACCCATGGCGCCTTTGGGGCGTTTGCATTTGGGATCGGGGCCTCGGAGGTTGCCCATGTGCTGGCCACGCAAACCCTTTGGCAAAAGCCGGTTGCGCCAATGCGGATTACGATCACCGGCTGTTTACCCTTTGGTACAAGCGCCAAAGATCTAGCGCTGTATGTGATCGCCCAGATCGGCACGGGAGGCGCGGCTGGATATGCGGTTGAATACGCAGGGGATACGATTGCCAGGCTCTCGATTGAGGGCCGGATGACCTTGTGTAATATGACTATCGAAATGGGCGCCCGGTCGGGCATTATTCCGCCCGACGACATAACACTTGCTTGGCTGAAGGGGCGGGCTTTGGCGCCTGTTGGCGCCGATTGGGACGCAGCTGTGGCGCAGTGGCGGGAATTGAAGTCTGATAAAAATGCCAAATTTCAAAAAGAGATCACTATAGAAGCCTCAAACGTGGTGCCGATGGTCACGTGGGGCACGGCACCAGATCAGGTGGCCGCGGTCACTGCAAAAGTGCCGTCTGATGGGGTCGATGACGCCGCACTGCGTTATATGGGGCTGACTGCAGGACAGGCGATCCAAGCGATGCCCATCGATCAGGCCTTTATCGGATCTTGCACAAACGGCCGCTATTCGGATTTGCTTGAGGCAAGCAGGGTGTTGCGCGGCAGTCAAATCAAGGTGCCTTTGCTCATATCGCCGGGGTCCGCCGAGGTTGCGCGGCAGGCAGAGGCAAACGGGTTGGTCGATATTTTCATCAAAGCGGGGGCCACATGGGCGCGCAGCGGATGCTCGCTTTGTGTTGGTATGAATGGCGATCGGGTCAAACCGGGCCAGCGCTGTGCCTCGACCTCCAATCGCAACTTTAAAGGCCGACAGGGCAAGGGCGCGCGCACCCATTTGATGAGCCCGGCCATGGTTGCTGCCGCCGCAGTGGCAGGATGCATCGTCGATGTCCGTCAACACGACGGATATAGACAATCTGGAGCGGTTTCGACATGAAACCCTTTACCGTATTGAACGGCGGCTGTGTTTTAATGCCCTACGAAAATATCGATACCGACCAGTTGATACCAGCCCGTTTTATGAACAGGACGCGCGCTTCTGGATATGGCGGATATCTTTTTTATGATTTGCGCTATAATGCCAGCGGGGGACAGATACCTGAGTTTGAGCTGAACAAAACGAATGGATCAGAGTTGATCTTGGTCAGCGGCCATAATTTTGGCTGCGGTTCATCGCGGGAGGCGGCGGTTTACGCGCTACTGGATTATGGGTTTCGGGCCATTGTGGCACCGAGCTTTGGCGATATATTTCGTAACAATGCAAGCAAAAATGGGCTTTTGACGGTGCCTCTGGCCGATCAAGAATATACGCGATTTGTCAGGCAATTATCACAATCAGAATTCAAAGATGTCAAAATTGATCTGGCAAAGCAAACGCTTGGATTCAAAACTTCTGCAACCTTTGGTTTTGAAATCGACCCCGCAATCAAACGCAAGATGTTGCAGGGGATTGATGATCTTGCTGAGACTTTGCAATACCAAGCCATGATAGAGAATTTTGAAACGAAGTACCTTCAAAACAAACAATGGCTATTTCCAAAATAAACTTAACGGTAGCCTACACCACTTTGTCGGCGGCATCCTCTGATGTGGTAGGCCTCTTCGTCATCTCAATCTCCTAATCAAAAAGATGAGCCAAAAATCCTCCGTTATTCAAATCCTCAAATCTGTCCAAAGAGTACTGTGGTCATCCCCCCATTTGTGGGCTGTTTGAAACTAGAACTACGCGGCCATTCTATACTG
The DNA here is from genome assembly GCA_002336405.1 of Rhodobacteraceae bacterium UBA1957. Classification (GTDB taxonomy): domain Bacteria; phylum Pseudomonadota; class Alphaproteobacteria; order Rhodobacterales; family Rhodobacteraceae; genus CPC320. The sequence continues at coordinate 228 of DDEJ01000097.1, read as the reverse complement.
GTTCAGTTTCATAGCGGGTGTGATGCCGCCTATCCCCATGTTGGGGCGGTGGTTGTTGTAAGTCCCAAGCCATTCGTTGCGCACAGTTTTGTTTTACCACTCAACGTAAGCGTTTTGTTGCGGTTTTCCTGACTGGATGTAGCTTAGCGTTATGTGGTGCTTACTGGCCCACTCGATGAGCTTACCACTGACATATTCCGCCCCGTAACACCTTCGGAATGATTCTGA
>DDEJ01000147.1:15413-21464 GCA_002336405.1 Rhodobacteraceae bacterium UBA1957 | reverse complement strand
GGAATACCCAGCGTTCCGGGTCATTCCAGAATGCGGGCTCCGTGCGGCGTATCAAAGGCGGCTGAAAAGCCAGGCTTGGGCGCAGTTTCAAACACCACCCGCTGATCGGAAAAGCCGCAAAGCTGCGCTTGCAATAGGGCGGCGTCAGGATGGCTGATGGTCAGCCGCCTTAGTCGACATCCGCGTTGAACCAGTGATTGTGCCGGATGCGATGTGGTCTGCCACTGTATCAACGCCGGGAATGACCCGTGAAAGGGTAGAATGCCATCTTGCGGTACCGCCATCCGCCAGCGCAGCGCACCGCGGGTCAAATCAACCGGATGACCCGCCCCCTCTGGCAGGGCCTGCAACGTCTCAACGATATCATCACAGCGACAAATCCAGTTGGTGAGGCGCGGCGCCCCTGAGAACCGATCAAGATCAAACCATCGCGCTCTGCCGGGGTTGGGCATTGACGGATCGCAGGCAATCGCCTCTAAATAAAGCCCATCAGCCAGCCCCAGCAACCGGTTGTGGGTGCCAAAGACCCCGTGCTGACCGCCGTCTTGCAACGCCACCCCAAGCGCCTGTTCGATGTGGTCGCTGGCCTCTGCCAATGTGTAAGCTGATACCGCCAGATGGTCGAACTGCATGTTGCCTCTCCCCTAAATCACTAAACCGAAAGAAAGCGGAAAAACTGCACCACTGCAACCCATAACAACACCATCACCGTCTGATAAAAGCTTGCCGCAAACCCAAAAGCCCGCAGCATCGCTGCGTGGTGATACCCAAACCAGAAACATCAACGTGCCACCGTAAATCTCAAGACCAATGCCACACAGACCCTCGGCCCCTGCGCCACAAGCCCAAACACCGCAGCGGGCCAGATACAAAACGCCAGCACGCCCTGCTTGATAAGGTTGTTTAAAGCCCGCTGATTAATGTCGCGCGCCCTGCCCGGCGCAAAATCAGAGCTATCCCAAGCGATGGGGTCAAAAAACGCCGGTCCGCCAGCACCGCGGCATGTGCCAACCGCGCCACGCATGGTTATGGGCGGGACCTCAAGCGTGACAGCCCCGACCGCCACCACCCCCATACCAAAGCAGAGCCACAGACCAGAGCACCCCAAACCCCACCGCCATTGTAATACACGGCTGATGGGGGCTGCGCAGCCGGTATCAGGGGCGCGCGGCGCGGATCAGCTTTAGAATATCTTGGGCCGCGTCGGGAATATTTGTCCCAGGGCCAAAGATCGCCTTGACGCCTGCGTCTTTTAGAAAGGCATAATCTTGCTGCGGAATCACACCACCACAAATCACCAGAATGTCGCCAGCATCTTTTGCCTTAAGCGCCTCGATCAATTTTGGAGCAAGCGTTTTGTGACCCGCCGCCTGCGACGAGATCCCGATCACATGCACATCATTATCAACGGCATCCTGCGCCGCCTCTTCGGGGGTTTGAAACAGCGGACCAACATCTACATCAAAGCCAATATCGGCAAAGGCCGTTGCAATTACCTTGGCGCCGCGGTCATGTCCGTCCTGACCCATTTTCACCACCAGCATCCGTGGACGCCGGCCCTCTTCTTCGGCGAAGGCCTCAACTGATTTCTGGATCATGGCAAATCCCTCATCCCCCTCATAGGCGGCACCATAGACGCCTGCTAGGGTTTTAACCTCGGCGCGGTGGCGGCCAAAGACGTTTTCCATGGCCGTGCTGATTTCGCCGACACTGGCGCGTGCGCGCGCCGCCTCAACCGCAGCTCCCAGAAGGTTGCCACCCTCGCGGGCACGTCTTTCAACTTCAACCAAAGCCGCCTCACACGCCCCCGGGTCGCGGTGGTGTCGAATGCTGGCAAGCCGGGTCACCTGCGCCTGACGAACGGCGTTGTTATCAATGCTCAGGATATCAATCTTATCTTCTTGCTCAAGGCGGTATTTATTAACACCAACAATAACTTGCTTGCCACGGTCAATGTTAGCTTGACGCATCGCCGCAGTTTCTTCTATCCGCAGTTTCGGCATGCCGCTGGCGACCGCTTTGGTCATGCCGCCCAACTCGTCAACTTCACTGATCAATTTCCAAGCTTCATCCGCCAGATCCGCGGTAAGCTTTTCGACATAATATGAACCGGCAAGTGGATCGACCACATTGGTCACTCCAGTTTCTTCTTGTAAAATCAATTGAGTATTGCGCGCAATTCGCGCGCTGAAATCTGTCGGTAGGGCAATCGCTTCATCCAGCGCATTGGTATGCAGCGACTGGGTCCCCCCCAACACTGCGCTCATGGCCTCATAAGCGGTGCGTATCACGTTATTATAGGGGTCTTGTTCTGCCAAGCTGACGCCAGAGGTCTGACAATGGGTCCGCAGCATTTTCGAGCGGTCATTTTTTGCACCCAGTTCGGTCATGATCCGGTGCCACAGTAGACGGGCGGCGCGCAGTTTTGCGGCCTCCATAAAGAAATTTGTGCCAATGGCAAAAAAGAATGAAAGACGTCCGGCGAATGTATCGACATCCATGCCCCGCGCCATCGCGGTTTTGACGTATTCTTTTCCATCCGCCAGAGTATAGGCCAGTTCCTGCACCAAATTGGCTCCAGCCTCTTGCATGTGATAGCCCGAAATCGAGATCGAATTAAACTTTGGCATATCGCTGCTGGTATATTCAATAATATCCGCTATTATTCGCATCGAGGGTTCGGGCGGATAAACATAGGTGTTGCGCACCATGAATTCTTTCAAAATGTCGTTCTGAATAGTGCCCGACAGCACCGCACGGTCATGCCCCTGCTCTTCGCCCGCGACAATAAAACTTGCCAAAATAGGAATAACCGCCCCGTTCATCGTCATTGAGACGCTGACCTTATCCAGCGGAATACCGTCAAAAAGAATTTTCATATCCTCAACGCTGTCAATCGCCACGCCGGCTTTACCAACATCACCCTCAACCCTTGGATGGTCACTGTCATAGCCACGGTGCGTTGCCAGGTCAAAGGCTACGGACACCCCCTGCTGTCCTGCCGCCAAACCACGACGGTAGAAGGCATTGGATTCTTCAGCAGTTGAAAAGCCTGCATATTGGCGAATAGTCCATGGGCGGCCGGCATACATTGTCGCTTTGACACCACGGGTGAAAGGCGCCTGCCCTGGGATGCCATCCAAATGATCAAGCCCCACAATATCCTCAGCAGTATAAAGCGGTTGAACATCGATGCCTTCAAGCGTGTTCCATGTCAGATCACTCAACGGTCGGCCACGCAGTTCTTTTTCAGCCAGCTTAGCCCAGTCGGAGGTTTTGTCGCCCATTGTGATATTCCTTTATTCCATCGCCTTAGAGCCCTTCTAACGCCACACAGCGTGCGCGCCAAGCACCGCTTTGTATACCGTCACGTCACAGGGTGAAAGACCTACGGCGACCCAAGGCTTTTGCCTCATCAAAGAAGATTAAACGACAGCCAGTGCGCTGCAATTAGCACTGCTAAGACGGGTTTTGCGCTCACGACAAGTGCGGGTCAAAATTCCGGGTAAAAATCACAGGCCACAACCACGGATCATCCACCTATCTAAATAATTTTCCACACGTTTGTTCACCCCTTTAACCGCTTCTCTTAAAGGTTGAGAAATATTTTCAAGAACAGTGCCGCAGCGCCTTCGCAAACAGACGCGCAAAGACTATATTGAGGGTAATGGAGGCGAATATGAAATATTTTGCACAGAGTGTTTTTGCGATTCTACTTGCGGCTACAGCAAGCTTTGCCAACGAGACCGAGGTCAACGACGACGCGATTATCTTAAAGGGTGCCGAGATCAATCTCGACGATTTCCTATGGGTCAACCGCCCAATCGTGGTTTTGGCAGACAGTCCGGACGACCCACGTTTCTTGGAGCAACTGCGACTACTTGAGGAGCGACTGCCTGACTTGAAAGAACGCGACGTGGTGGTGATAACCGACACAGACCCATCACAACAGACGGATTTACGGCAAGCGTTAAGACCCCGTGGGTTCATGCTGGTTCTGATCGGCAAGGACGGCGGCATCAAGCTGCGCAAGCCATCGCCGTGGTCTGTGCGCGAAATTTCCCGCGTTATCGATAAAATGCCGATGCGACGGCAGGAAATACGGACGGGTGGCTGACGCCAGCCCCAAGCGGTACAACCCACACGGCCAACAGCACTAAAGCCTTACCGCGCTTCAGCGACCGGCTCGCAACTCTCGCCAAATTCCATAATTACGTCATCAACAGCCAGATTATCACCGGGGGCCGCGTTAATCTTGGTCACAAAAACTCTCTTTTCTGACCGCAGAATATTTTCCATTTTCATGGCTTCGACAGTACATAGGCTTTGACCGTCCTGCACTTCGTCGCCCACTTTAACGTCTATTTTGACGATCAAGCCGGGCATTGGGCACAAAAGCATATTAGAGGTATCAGGGGCCAGTTTTTCTGGCATCAGCAGAGCCAATTCAGCCTGACGCGGTGTGCGCAAACGCACAATGAAATCGGCACCACGTGACCGAACCCGAAAGCCGCTGGTTGTCTCTGCCACCTTAAAGATCAGGGGCGTTTCATCCACCTGCATAACGGCCAAGACATCCCCAGGCGTCCAATCCCCGCTGACCCGATACGTCGCGCCATCTTCAAAGCGTACCGTCGAACCGGCATGATCTGCCTCAATTTGGACTGGCCAGTTGGCGCCCTGGAGCGTCACAACCCAATCCACGCCAACTTTGCGTTCGTGATTGTCCATCCGCCCTGATACCCGCGTGCGCCGAACCTCAGAAACCCGGTGCATCGCCGCACAACACACAGCAATGCGCCGCAGGTCGGCCTCAGGCAGGCTCACACCGTTAAACCCGTCGGGATATTCCTCTTCAATAAAGGCCGTTGTCATATCACCGGACACAAATTTCGGATGATCCATAACTGCAGATAAAAATGGCAGATTATGGCCAATACCCTCGACTTCAAACCGGTCTAATGCATCGCGCATATGTTCAATTGCACCATCACGCGTCGGGGCCCATGTGCAAAGTTTTGCGATCATCGGGTCGTAATACATAGTAATTTCGCCGCCCTCGAATACACCGGTATCATTGCGGATCACATGGGTATCCGTGGCAATTTCAATCGGCGGGCGGTAGCGTGTCAAACGCCCGATTGAGGGCAAAAATCCCCGGTAAGGATCCTCGGCGTAAAGCCGGTTCTCAATCGCCCAGCCATTAAGCTTTACATCGGCTTGGGTAATGCTGAGCGGTTCATTATTGGCAACCCGCAGCATTTGTTCCACCAGATCAATTCCGGTGATCAATTCAGTCACAGGATGCTCGACTTGCAATCGAGTGTTCATTTCCAGAAAATAAAAATTACGGGCACCATCCACAATAAACTCAACCGTGCCAGCGCTGGTATAGCCCACCGCCATCGCCAGCGCGCAGGCCTGTTCACCCATTGCTTTGCGGGTGGCCGCATCAATAAATGGCGACGGCGCCTCTTCAACCACCTTCTGGTTCCGGCGCTGGATCGAACATTCACGCTCGCCCAGATACAAGCAATTGCCATGCGCATCCGCCAGGACCTGAATTTCAATATGACGTGGTTGGGTGATAAACTTCTCGATAAAAATCCGGCCATCACCAAAACTTTTGACCGCCTCGTTTTTCGAGCTTTGAAAGCCTTCGCGGGCTTCGGCATCGTTCCAGGCAATGCGCATGCCTTTGCCGCCGCCCCCCGCGCTGGCTTTGATCATCACAGGGTAACCAACCTGATTAGAAATCTTAACCGCGTCTTCGGCATCCGCAATCAAGCCCATATAACCGGGTACGGTGCTGACCCCCGCCTCTTGAGCAATCTTTTTGCTCGTAATCTTGTCACCCATAGACTCGATCGCCCGCACAGGTGGTCCGACAAAGGCGACACCAGCCTGTTCAAGTGCTTGGGCAAATTTGCTGTTCTCAGACAGAAACCCGTACCCGGGGTGTACCGCTTGGGCGCCACTTTGTGTTACCGCGCGCATGACATTGTCGATCACGATATAAGACTGATTGGCGGCGGCTGGCCCGATGTGCAC
>DDEJ01000147.1:14869-15067 GCA_002336405.1 Rhodobacteraceae bacterium UBA1957 | reverse complement strand
ATCTCTACATGCAGTGCGTTTTTATCGGCATCTGAATAGATTGCCACCGTCTTTAGACCCATCTTTCGGGCGGTTTTTATCACGCGACAGGCAATTTCACCCCGGTTTGCTATCAATAATTTATCGAACACATTCAATCCTTTAGATATACGTCTTCAAACTGTTGAAACAAGTTTAGCCAATTATATACAGCCCCTC
>DDEJ01000147.1:0-14467 GCA_002336405.1 Rhodobacteraceae bacterium UBA1957 | reverse complement strand
AAAATCAGCTGGACATGTAATACCTAAAGCCACCCGATCACTCTTTCAGCGAACGGTTGCGAAACGCTAAGCCTCAAAAGCTTCGGGAAACGATCCGCGTGCCAGAGAGACGTTTAAAAGTAACTCAGCATCGTAATCTTGAGCATCAAACGGTTCTTGCGCCGCGATAACTTCGCGCCCAAACAACCAACTCAGCCGACCAGCGTCAAGGTTGCCACGCACAAAAGGCTGGTCGCCAAAACACTCCCAGAGCGCTTTGACAAAACCAGTATCTGCCCGGCGGTCTGCCGGTTTACGATCACTATAACGCTCTCTGCGCGTTATAGCCGTCACGCCTCTGGGATTAGCGCGCCGAACAGTAAACTGAAAATCAGTTCCTGCAAGGCGCCCCGGAAATTGCCGATGCTTTAGCATAGGCCCACAAAGCAACATGAAAAGCCCATGCAGGCCTTTGCAGTTAGCATGACATCCGCTCCAAGCGAACTTACTTGTACTTACCACCCATTGTGGGTTCCATTGTAATCTCGCCTGTATTAACTGGCTCAACGGGTTGAGCACATGCTGCAAGGCCAGCAATCAAACCGAAAACAACGACCAATTTACACTTATTCAACATTTTAAACTCCTAAATTATCCAGAAACCGTGATGGCTTATCTTTAGACTGTACGGTCACAGATTCAAAAAGTGAATGCGCTTCCGATTGTAGGGTTAACATACCTAAGAATTTAGATAAATGAAATTCTATACTTTTAGCATAATTAAAAATTCACCAAACTCGGTGGAATAACGGGCTGATAAAAAACAACTTTGTAAAATCGCAAGGGCCGCGCTTTAAGTCGCTTAACCCTCATTAGGACAATTGTTCGACTGTAACCTCAACCTCGCTTGGGTAAGCCAACGAGATTGATGGCTGCTATTCGTCAGCAGAGCTCTGATCTCATCCTCCACGTGTTGTTTAGGGACTGCGCCCTGCACTTGCCCCCCGGCACGTACCAAAAGACCATGGTCATAATCTATAACCTGAACAACAGGTGTGAACCCGCGCAACTTTTGAAGACGACGCCACAGATCTTGCCGGATTTGCTGGGCCAAATATAGCTTATGCGCCTTGGGAAGGGGTATCTGAACGCTGATATCAAAGCGAACTGGCAATCGACGCGCCAGTGTCAAACCCTGCGCTTCCCGCAGGATATGCCACCTAGGTTTCGCCATTACAACACCCCTCTACAACGGGATATTATCATGTTTTTTCCACGGGTTGGTCAGCTTTTTTCCCCGCAGTGAAGCAAAGGCCCGCGATATCCGCATGCGCGTGTTGCGCGGTTGGATCACCTCGTCTATGAAACCGCGCTCGGCCGCCACAAAAGGATTAGCAAACCGCGCTTCATAATCCTGCGTATGCTGCGCAATTTTTGCGCTGTCCCCAAGATCAGCCCGATGGATAATCTCGGTCGCGCCCTTGGCACCCATCACCGCAATCTCAGCCGTGGGCCAGGCATAGTTAAAATCTCCGCGCAGATGTTTTGAGGCCATCACATCATAGGCCCCCCCATAGGCTTTACGGGTAATCAAGGTTACTTTTGGCACCGTCGCCTCGCCGTAAGCAAACAGCAGTTTCGCGCCATGTTTTATCACACCGCCAAATTCTTGCGAGGTACCGGGCAGAAACCCCGGCACGTCCACGAGGGTCAAAATGGGAATTTCAAACGCATCACAAAACCGCACAAAGCGCGCAGCTTTGCGCGAACTGTCAATATCAAGACAGCCCGCCAAAACCATAGGCTGATTTGCCACAACGCCGATGGTCTGGCCCTCAAGGCGTATAAAACCGGTTATGATATTACGCGCAAACTCTTCTTGAATTTCAAAAAAGTCACTCTCGTCAGCCAGTTTTAAGATCAGCTCTTTGATATCATACGGCGTGTTGGTATTGTCGGGGATGAGCGTATCAAGCGAGGGCTCAACCCGCGCAGGATCATCAAAAAATGGTCGTACGGGGGGTTTTTCGCGGTTGTTCAGCGGCAAGAAATCCACCAAACGCCGCACCTCGACCAGCGCTTCGACGTCATTCTCAAAAGCACCATCTGCCACTGATGACTTTTTCGTGTGGGTCAACGCGCCGCCCAGTTCTTCGGCCGTCACCACTTCATTGGTAACGGTTTTCACAACATCCGGGCCGGTCACGAACATGTAAGAACTATCTTTCACCATAAAAATAAAATCCGTCATCGCTGGCGAGTAGACGGCTCCTCCGGCACAGGGCCCCATGACCAAGCTTATTTGCGGCACCACGCCCGAGGCCAAAATGTTACGTTGAAAAACCTCAGCATAGCCCGCAAGACTGGCAACACCCTCTTGTATACGGGCCCCACCAGAGTCATTGATACCGATCACAGGCGCGCCGTTCTGCATTGCCATATCCATAATCTTACAGATTTTTTGCGCATGTGTTTCAGACAAGGACCCTCCAAAAACAGTGAAGTCTTGTGAAAACACATAAACCATACGCCCGTTTATCGTACCCCAACCGGTGACCACGCCGTCTCCGGCAGGCCGGTTATCTGCCATGCCAAAATCGGTACAACGGTGCGAAACAAACATATCGAACTCTTCAAAGCTGGCTTCATCTAATAATAACTCAACCCGTTCGTGGGCGGTGAGCTTTCCCTTGGCGTGTTGGCTGTCTATCCGGCGCTGCCCCCCCCCAAGACGGGCTTTTTTGCGGCGATTTTCTAACTCACGCAGGACATCAATCATGGCCATTCCTTTTTCAACTGGGCGCAATCTATCAACAAAAATACGGAAGGCAATAAGATCGGAAAGACCGCCGTGGTCAATTCATCAACCTACGGTTAAATTACGATGGACAATGGCATTCAATTTTCATAAGCACACCTATGAAGAATTTTGCGCCGGCTCAATTATTTGACCAAAGCACGCAACCGCATATCGTCACTCTGATCGCCCTTGCCAGCATCTCAGCTTTAGCGATGAATATTTTTCTGCCCAGCCTGCCCAGCATGGCCGCCTATTACAACACCACACCCAGTGTGATGAGCCTATCAGTCGCAATCTACTTAGGGGCAAGCGCGCTATTACAGCTGTTCAGCGGACCAATCTCTGACCGCATCGGTCGGCGGCCGGTAATCTTGGTCAGTTTAGTCCTGTTTATAATTGCCTCTCTGGCGACAATATGGGCACCAAATGCCGAAACCTTTCTCGCATTACGCTTTGTTCAAGCCTTTGCCGCGACAACCATGGTGCTGTCGCGTGCAATAGTGCGCGATACCGTGGGCAAAGACGCCGCAGCCTCTAAAATAGCTTATGTAACAATGGGCATGGCGGTGGCGCCGATGATTGGCCCTGGTATTGGCGGCTATCTGGATAAATACTTCGGATGGCAGGCGATATTTATCTTATTAGCCGCCCTAGGAGTATGTATTTTTATACTCACATGGTTTGATTTGGGGGAAACCGCACCCAAGGGAAAAACCTCTTTTCCCAAACAGGTAATTGAATACAAACAACTATTAAGTTCGCAAAGATTTTGGGGGTATTGCCTTGCCTCAGCTTTAGGCTCAGGCTCGTTTTTCATTTACCTTGGCGGTGGACCCTTTGTTGGTACCGAGATTTTCAATCTCACTCCTGAACAACTCGGGCTTTATTTTGGCGCACCAGCAATAGGATATTTTGCAGGCAACTTTATGTCTGGACGTTGGTCCGAAAAGTTTGGCATCAACACCATGGTATTTTGCGGCCTTGGTTTCACCAGCTTAGGATCTGCCCTGTCACTGATCGTCAGCTACGCAGGGTATGGTTCAAGCCTGAGTTTTTTTGGCTTTATGTGTTTTGTTGGATTTGGGAATGGCATGACCATTCCAAATGCAACCGCCGGCATGCTCTCTGTCCGCCCAAATTTGGCTGGGACCGCCTCTGGCTTAGGCAGCGCAATCATGATCGGGGGGGGCGCTGCCTTATCGGCATTGGCAGGCGCGATGGTCTCGACCGACACGGGCGAGATACCTCTGCTGTGGTTGATGGAGTGTTCAGCTGTATCGGGTATCTTTATCATGCTCTTGGTGCTTGCGCGCCAGCGACAGCTAGCAGGCCAAATAGCAAAAACAGCAAGTTTTTATCCTGTTCAGGAAAACGACTTAAAGTAGTAAGCCTACTGCAAGCTATTTCCCGCAAGATCATTTATAAAAGATCCACAGAGAAAAAGCCGCTACCGCTGGGCGGTGTCAGTGCGTGGCGAAATCCAAGGACGGTCATTTGATCGTGGCAGCGGTGTTTTTCCAAGTATGTGATCGCTGGCCTTCTCTCCCACCATGATCGATGGTCCATTGAGGTTACCGTTTGGGATCTGCGGAAACACGCTGCTGTCAGCCAGTCGCAGATTATCGACCCCTATTACCCGCGCTTCTGGGTCGACCACCGCCAATGTATCATCCGGCGCGCCCATTCGGCACGTGCCGCAAGGATGATAGGCACTTTCAACATGGTCGAAAATAAATCCATCCAGGTCACTGTCGCTTTGCAGCGCCGCCCCGGGTTGAATTTCGTGTTTCACAAAGGGCTTGAATGCCTCCTGCGCAAAAATCTCTCGGGTGAGACGAATACATGTCCGAAACTGCTGCCAATCGCTGGTCTGTGACATATAATTAAATAAGATTTTAGGCGCATCAGACGGATCGGATGATCGCAAGCTCACCGCGCCCCTCGACGCACTGCGCATCGGGCCGACATGGGCTTGAAATCCGTGCCCTTCGGCGGCTGCCTGCCCATCATAGCGCACTGCCAGGGGCAGAAAATGATACTGAATATCGGGATAACTCACCCCGGGCTGCGACCGAATAAAAGCGGCACTCTCAAACTGGTTTGACGCGCCCGGTCCACGCCGGCCAAACAGCCAATTGGCGCCAACCCAGGCCTTGCCCAAAAGGTTCCAGTATTTATAAAGGCTGATCGGTTGGCTGGCCGCCATTTGGATATAAAGTTCAAGATGATCTTGCAGGTTTTGTCCCACACCAGCGCGGTCGGCCACAACTGCGATATTATGCTCGGCCAAATGCGCTGCCGGACCTATCCCCGACAGCATCAGCAATTTGGGTGAATTGATCGACGAGGCAGCAATAATCACTTCTCGACGGGCGTTGATACGTAAAGATTGCTCGCCACGCCGCACCTGAACCCCCACGGCACGCCCGTCTTCGATGATCACTTTCTCGGCCAAACCGCGGATCATTTCACAATTGGGCCGCTTGAGCGCGGGCTTGAGATAGGCATTCGCCCCAGACCAGCGCTGACCTTTATAGGTGGTCTGTTCCATCGGGCCGAAGCCCTCTTGTTTTTCGCCGTTATAATCATCAGTCAGCTCGTATCCCGCCTGTTGTCCAGCTTTGACAAAAGCCAATGTCAGCGGGTTTTCTCGGGTCCCACGGGTGACGTGCAGCGGCCCGTCAGTGCCGCGCCAGCTTGCATCACCGCCATGGCCGCGGCTGTCCCAGCATTCCATGCGTTTGTAATACGGCAGAACATCCGCATAGGCCCAACCACGAGCCCCCATATCGGACCATGTATCAAAATCCCGTGCATGACCCCGCACATAAACCATACCGTTGATTGACGACGAGCCGCCAATCACTTTGCCGCGTGGACAAGCAAGACGGCGCCCGCCAAGATGAGGCTCTGGTTCGGACTTATACCCCCAGTCGTACCGCGCCATATTCATCGGGTAACTTAACGCCCCGGGCATCTGAATCAACGGCCCCGCATCGGTACCGCCAAATTCGATCACCAGTACACTGGCGCCTGTCGCGCTCAATCGGTAGGCCATTGCGCAGCCGGCGCTGCCCGCCCCGATAATAACAAAATCAGCTTCCATTATATTCTCCAAGGCCGCTTTATCAGAACGGTGCCTCTACATCGCCCATGCGCACATAGACGGATTTCATCTGCGAATAATGCGCAATCGCCGCTTTAGAGTTTTCGCGGCCCACCCCGGAACTCTTGGTGCCACCAAACGGGGCCTCAACGGGGGCATCATTATACGAATTGATAAAACAACTGCCAGCTTCTAACTGCGCAATCACCCGGTGCGCGCGACTGATATCGCGGGTGAACACCCCTGCAGACAGACCGAATTCGGTCGCATTGGCGCGGCTGATCACGTCGGCCTCGTCCTCAAAATCAAACACCGACATCACTGGGCCAAATATCTCTTCTTGGGCGATTGTCATGCAATCTGTCACATCGGCGAACACGGTGGGTTCCAGATAAAAGCCGTCGCCGGCCAGCCGTGAGCCACCATAGACCAGGCGCGCGCCCTCATCCTGGCCTTTGGTGATGTAGGATTGCGCAATATCTATTTGCCGTTGGCTGACCATCGGCCCAAAATTTGTTGCCTCATCCAGAGGGTCGCCAATCACCGCCTGCTTTAGTCTCGCAATCAACCGCGACAGAAACGCCTGTTTGATGTCTTTGTGCACAAACACGCGGGTGCCGTTAGAACAAATCTGACCCGAAGAATAAAAATTTGCTAAAATCGCCCCACCAACGGCATTTTCAACATCAGCATCACCAAAAATAATCAACGGTGATTTGCCACCCAACTCCATCGTGACATGTTTGACGCCTACGGCGGCGGCGGCATAGACCTTGCGACCCGTGGGCACTGATCCGGTCAAAGACACTTTGGCCACGCGCTCATCGCTCACCAGAGACGCCCCTACATCACCCTGCCCCTGAATGACGTTAAACACCCCGTCAGGCAGACCAGCCTGCGACAGGATTTCTGCAATTTTCAAAGCGCAAACTGGCGTTGTCTCGGATGGTTTAAACACCATTGTGTTGCCGCAAGCCAGCGCAGGGGCTGCTTTCCAACAGGCGATTTGAGTGGGATAATTCCATGCGCCAATTCCGACACAGACACCCAGCGCCTCGCGGACTGTATAGACCCAATCCTCGCCCAGTTGGATATGCTCGCCGGTAAGACTGCCCGCCAGACCACCAAAATATTCCAACGCATCCGCACCACTGGTCGCATCCGCACAAAGCGTCTCAGACAAGGGTTTGCCGGTGTCATACGTCTCAGCCACAGACAGGCCGCGGTTCTGTGCCCGGATCATATCAGCCGCCCGGCGCAGGATACGCCCACGTTCGGTGCCGCTGGTGGCCGCCCATGCTTTTTGTGCCTGTTTTGCACTGGCCAAAGCGTCTTCGACAATTTTTGGTGTCGCCGTGTGTAACTGCCCCAAAAGTTGTCCAGTGGCAGGATAGATCAACCCAAGCACCGGGCCGGTGGTATCGTCCACATAGCGACCGTTGATAAAATGGCTGGCCACAGGCTGAATGAAAGTCATTGATTGTTCCTTGATTTGAGTATGATTGGCACAGGGGGGGGGCACATATCTCACGGTGCCTTTGGAACACGTTTTTTGGCTTCTAATGCGTTGAGATCCATGTGATTGCGCATATAGCGCTCAGAAGCTTTTTGCAGCGGTTGATAGTCCCAAGGGTAATAGCCACCTTCGCGCAGCGCCTCATAGACCACGCAGCGACGGGCCTGGCTCTCGCGAATTTCAGCATCAAAGCGATCCAGATCCCACAGCCTATGGGAGTGGTCGCGCAAATCCTGCAAGACCTTTGCATGCTCTGGCTTAGAGGCCAAATTGCACAGCTCATGCGGGTCGCTTTCAAGATTAAATAACTGTTCTGGATCCAGCACACAGCGTATGTATTTCCACCACCCCGAGCACAGGCTGACAAGCGGGGCATAGGACGCCTCTGCCGCATATTCCATCGCCACCGCTTGACCGCGTGCCCCGCCCGCAGCCAAAGGCACCAGGCTTTCACCATGTGTCCAGGGCATAACCTCAGCCATGCTGATCCCCGCCAAATCGCACAGCGTCGGGCAGACATCGATGGTAGACACCGGCGCGGTGACAACGCCCGGGGCCATCTCAGGCGCCGCGATCATCAAAGGCACCCGTGCAGCGCCCTCAAAGAACGACATTTTAAACCACAGGCCACGTTCCCCCAGCATATCGCCATGATCTGATACAAATAGGATCGTCGCCTCTTGTCTGGTCGTCTCAAGGACGTCCAGAACCTCACCGATCTTATCATCAAGATAGCTGATATTGGCAAAATACGCCCGACGCGAGGCTTTGATCTGCGCCTCCGAAATCTCGTAAGACCGCCAGTCATTCGCGTCGAAAATCCGCTTTGAGTGAGCATCTTGATCTGCGTAAGGAATGGACGGCACCTGCGGCAGCAGGTGATCACAATCCTCATAGAGATCCCAGTATTTTTTACGTGCCACATAGGGATCATGAGGATGGGTAAAGCTGACCGTCAGGCACCACGGGCGCGCATCCTCTCCGCGCGCCAGATCATAGAGCTTGCGGGTGGCGTGATAGGCAACCTCATCGTCATATTCCAGCTGGTTTGAGGTTTCGCCAATACCAGCGCCAGTGACGCTGCCAAGGTTGTGATACCACCACTCAATCCGTTCACCAGCCCTGCGGTAATCAGGGGTCCAGCCAAAATCGGCAGGGTAGATATCGGTGGTCAAACGCTCCTCAAAGCCATGCAACTGGTCGGGGCCGACAAAATGCATCTTTCCTGCCAAACTTGTCTGATATCCACCACGGCGCAGGTGATGGGCATAGGTCGGGATTGACGAGGCAAACTCGGCCGCGTTGTCATAGACCCGCGTGGCACTGGGCAATTGACCAGACATGAAACTCGCCCGCCCCGGCGCACAGAGCGGCGAGGCGGTATAGGCACGCTTGAACCGTGTTGAGCGCGCCGCAAGGCGTTTCAGATTTGGCGCATGCAACCAGTCGGCCGGCCCATCGGGAAACAAGGTGCCGTTAAGTTGGTCAACCATGAAAATCAGGATGTTGCAGCTCATCTTGACGGCCCCTGCGCCAGTTCCAGCGCCACGGCCCGCATCACGTGGCGGATTGCCCTTTCAGGGTCGACCAAGCTTTGGCCAAGGCTTTGGCGCAGATAAAGCCCGTCGATCATACCCGCCAGTTGCTCGGCCACATCCACGGCCCGCAGCCCCACCAAAGGGCGCAGTGCGAAGATCAGATTTGACCGCAACCGCCGCTGATAGATACCAAGAAGATGTCGGGCCTGTTGTGAGCTCTGTGCCAGAACATAAAAATTAAGCCATGCGGCGATGACATCGCGTTGAAAATGGCTGTGCGAAAAACTGGCGCGGACGATGGCCCCAATGCGGTCTTGCGGCGTGCACGCCATCGACAGTGCCCCACGCACCTCGGCGGCATACAGCGCCAATGTGTGACGCATCGCGGCCAAAAAGATCTGATCTTTGCCGCCAAAATAATGATGGGCAAGCCCGCTGGACATACCCGCGCGCTTGGCTATCTGGCTGACCGTAACATCCAGTGTGCCCGCCTCGCCAATCTCGGCGATTGTTGCCTTGACCAATGCGGCGCGGCGGATCGGTTCCATCCCAACTTTCGGCATCATAAACTCTTTTTAAAAGGCAATTATATGTTTAGTTTATTTTTGATTGATCCGTCAATCAATAAAAATTCTACAACTTCTTGCCATTTAAGCGTGTCATTCAGCCGTGCACCCCCAAACCGTCAAGTTTCGTCAATATGCAGCCAAATCATCCCATAGACCAACATTGCAAAAGACCCGACCGCCGCGATGATAAATGGCATTCTCAACGCCAACGCCCGGCCTAGGTCCGGTTCGGCCATGACCACAATCGCACCGGATGCCAGCGCCCCAAACGGCAGCAAACCCCACCCGAAAAAACGGTATATGCTGTTGACCCGCCCCAGCAGCGCATCGGGAATAAAACGCTGGCGGTACGATACCGTCACCACATTCCACAACAGTGCCGCAAACATTTCCAAAAACAGCGCCAGTGCCACGACCAGTACAGAAGGCACAAGCGCCAGCAGCGCATTGCTCACAGCCAAGCCCAGAAGCGCGCAGTGCAAAGCGCTTCGGCGCCCTAACAAGGCAGCTATTTTCGGACAGACCAGCCCGCCAACCACGCCTCCCGCCGCGCCGGCGATCAACAACAGTCCGTGTTGGATCACGCTAAGACCCAGCACCTCTTGTGAATACAGTACCAAAATTGTCACCACCAACATCCCCAGTGCGTTCATCACCCCCAGCATCAGTGCCAGTTGTAAAATGACCCGATGGGACCGTATCCATACCATGCCCTCGACCGCCTCACGCCAGACCGAACGCCGGATCACCGCAGGTCGGGGTGGAATTGCGATGAAAAGCACCATTCCAGCCGTCAGGGCAAAACTCAACGTATCCAGTACAAACGGTGCAGGCACAGCCCAAGCGATCATAAACCCGGCCAGCGGCGGGCCGATGAAAGCCCCCATTATCTGTTCGATGCTCCACAAGTGACCATTTGCGCGTTCCAGATCGGACTTGGCCACAACAGAGGGTAAAACGGTTTGAGCCGCATTGTCGCGCACCACCTCAGCCAGCCCAAGCAAAAATGCCAGCCCCGATACGATCAATATCGCAGCAAATGCTGCTCCTGCCGGCGCCGGCTGCGGGATCATCAGCGCGCAGACCACCAACCCGGCAGTCAAGAGAATTCGCAGGATATCTGCGCCAACCATCAGATGTTTGCGGTCATATCGATCGGTTATCACGCCAGCAGGAATTGAGCATATGAACCACGGCAGACGGGTGGCAAAAGCCACGGTGGCAATCAGCATCGGATCGCGGGTTATCAGACTGGCCAGCCATGGCAGCGCCAATGCCGACACCCCATCCCCAAGGTTCGATACGGCAGAAGCCGAAAACAACAGCCGATAATTTTTATTGGTGGGTAATAAAGTCATAAAAACTCATGGTTAAAAATAAAGTATGCTCTCCTAAACCTTGGTCGCAGGCACAGGCGGCGTGCGCAGACGACGCTGCAATGTTGCCTCACGCCAGCTGATAAACGTCACCGACCCAAGAATGATCCCCCCCCCAAGCACCACAAAAGGATCAACCGCCTCACCAAAGACTACCACACCCAAAGTAACCGCCCAAACCAATTGCAAGAAGGTGACGGGCTGTGTGACCGAGATAGAGGTGGCCTTAAAGGCCAAGGTCATTGTGTAATGCCCCAAAGTGGCAATGCAGGCGACAAGGAATAAAATTATCAGGTCAAATCCGCTGGGTGGCACCCAGACCACCAATGCCATTGGCAACAACGCGATGGTCACAATCACTGACAATAAGACAACCACCAATCCGGCTGGCATCTCATCGGTCAGTCGTTTGGCCAAAAGATAAGACGCACCAAAAAACAACGTTGCGAGTACCATAGCCATATGTCCGGCGCCTATTTCGCGAAAGCCCGGGCGCAAAATAATTATCACGCCAAGCAACGCAAATGCAATCGCCCCCAAACGCCGCAGCGCCAAACGCTCTCCTAAAAATAAAGCGGCCCCTATCGTGACATAAATCGGCGCCATATAATTCATCGCCGTCACATCCGCGATCGGGATACGGGCCATGGCAAAAAACCACAGCGTCACCGCACCCGAATGTAGCACACCACGCCAGACCGACAGGCGCAACTGATGCTTTTGCAAGCGCAATCCTTCCCGAAACGGCAGCATCGGCACCAACAATATAAGCCCCAAAGCATAGCGCAGGAAAGCCGCTTGAGGCGCCGGCATCGTGGGGCCAAGATACTTCACCAACCCGGTGACCATCACAAACAGAACCCCGGTGAAAACCATCCAGGCAATACCTACCCCCGGCCGCGATGATGGATGTTCAGACATTTACTGATAAACGCTTATATTTGAACAACAGGCAAGAGCTGATCAGCCAAAAAACAGATGTAACGCAATCGCCCACATCAATGCCCCAACGCACGCATCCAAAACCCGCCAAGCCAACGGTTTGGAAAATACTGGCGCCAACAACCGCGCGCCAAAGCCAAGCGCATAGAAAAATACAAAACTTGCACTAACGGCCCCCAAACCGAAAATAAAGCGATCATCGTGCTGGGCCGCAACCGCCCCAAGCAGCACCACTGTATCGAGATAAACGTGAGGATTGAGCCAGGTCAACGCAAGACATGTTAGAACCGACGCCGTCAATGTGTTGGACGCTCCGGCAGCCTGCAGGCTTGCGCCACCGCGCCATGCTGACAGAAAGCTCTTGGCACCATACACCGATAAAAAGCACGCACCGGCCCAACGCATAACGATTTCAAGGCTGGGCACCGCGTCCAACAAAGACCCAAACCCAAAAATTCCTGCCGCAATAAGTGCCGCGTCACTGAGCGCGCACAGCGTACAGATGATAAAAATATGCTCTCGCCGCAGCCCCGATTTTAGCACAAAGGCATTTTGCGCCCCAATCGCCATGATCAACGACAGACCCAAGCTAAACCCGGAGATAAAATCGGCCAAATGGAAACCCTAACAAGCACAACATCCGCCAGTACCACGCGGACGTCCTGCTCTCAAGGATTAGATGCTCGGCAGCACATCGCTTGCACCATCACTCAAATAAAAGCGGTTTTAGCACTAAAGGCCACCAACCGCTATCGCGGACAACCAAACATGACCGCGACATTCATCAATGAGCGCATTCAAAGACCAAAATATTCATCATTCTGAGAAAGATCGGCTCGCCTCACATAATATACGAGCCCGCCTTGGTATCCGGTGCATGCCTGAGAAGACCGCGCGCCAAAAGGCTTTTCAACGCCCTATGAAATGTCGGTTGCGACATGTCCTGAACAAGATCATGGGATCTAATTTCATCCGACTTGGCGATACTATCGGAGACTGCTAAAACAGACTGCACCGCGTACAAGACTTCTTTTTCATTATGAGACAAAGCTGTTAGACCAAGATCGCGCTCCATAGTCATCACTATTTCTCGCAATTGAGCTACTGCAGTATACCTATACATACCCCCACCTTTCAAACTAACAACATTTCATTTCATCAAAATTTATCGGTAACAATGCTTTATTTTGATACATAATGTTATATTTTGATACATATTTCAAGCCTCTTTCTCTCACAAACCTTATCATATCCAATATTTTATTCCGTGTTTACAGTTGCGATCCGAAAAACCTTCAGCAGCAGTGCCAGTTCAAACCAGCGACTTCAGCCCAAGAAGGGCTACACAAAACGTCACATATAAATAGGCATATAAAGAGCACGCAGAAAATCAAAAACCCACGCCCTCATAAAGGCTATAGATAAAGACGCTCCTCACGACCGACCAGTACCTATGACTATTTTGCCGAGATTACGCTGCGCAAAAATCTATCTTAAAAAGAGAATCTTTTGCAGTAAGTCGTTATGTGATTGATATTTGTTGATACGCTTAAAGCTGGTCCATAACTTCATCGGAAGCTTCAAAATTTGACGTAACGCGTTGCACGTCGTCGTCATCTTCCAAAGCATCCACCAGTTTCATCAACTTCTGCATGCCCTCAAGATCTAACTCGGTGGTCATTGTTGGTTTCCAGATCAATTTCGTGGAAACACTTTCTCCCAATTCGCTTTCAAGCGCTGTGCCAACCATATTCAAATCAGTATCAGCACATGTGATCACATGCCCCTCATGACTACTGTCAACATCTTCCGCACCGGCCTCAATCGCAGCCATCATGATAGTGTCCGCATCCCCAATTTCCGCCGCATAGACAACTTCGCCCGTGCGTTCAAACATAAAGCCAACGGACCCGGTCTCGCCAAGATTGCCACCGTTTTTGGCAAAAGTAGACCGCACAGTCGACGCCGTGCGGTTGCGGTTATCAGTCATCGTTTCAACGATCACGGCTACGCCATTTGGGCCATAGCCCTCATAACGTATTTCTTCATAATCATTATCTTCACCAGCGGTAGATTTCTTAATGGCACGGTCAATCACGTCCTTAGGCACAGAAACCGATTTGGCCTCTTTCACCGCCATCCGCAAACGGGGGTTTTTTTCGGGGTCCGGATCGCCCATTTTGGCGGCAACTGTGATCTCTTTGGAAAGTTTCGAGAACAATTTCGAACGCACAGCATCCTGACGCCCCTTGCGGTGTTGGATATTTGCCCATTTTGAGTGACCGGCCATCATAAACTCCGTCTAACGTGAATCCCTGATCCCGCTTATAAGTCACAGCGGGGTTGGGCTGCAACCCGACAGTCGTCCAAGGATGCGGATCCGGCGAGGGATCAGACAACATAAATGGGGCACACACTTCACCCAAATGCCTCCTTACCCACTTTAGCCAGATATTTAATAAAGTGGGTTTGGACTGTCCAGAGGTCTCACATTAACGAAGAACTCCCCCGGCAGCACAGGGAGGCTTTGCCCAACACATTTAGACAGATCTCTGCAAAATGGCTGATTTTCTCATTCGTCCAAATTTTATACGCTTTCGAAATCCAAATTGCGGTTTTCATTGAGATTTTCATGCATGAG
>DDEJ01000025.1 GCA_002336405.1 Rhodobacteraceae bacterium UBA1957 | reverse complement strand
GGAAATTTAAGGATGCCACCAGCTCCTCTCGGTCTTTTTGTAGGCACAGTGCCGCCTTGGGATACTTGGCCTCATAGATTTTGATGAATAAATCGAATGCCTTTTGGGCATCATCTTTGGTCTCGGCCTGCCAGATGTCGTGCAGCGCGGCCCAGGCCTTTGGCTGAGACAGCTTTGGCAGGCAGTTGAGCACGTTCTTGATTTTGCGTTGACAGCAACGTTGCTGGCGGGTCTCAGGATACACTTCGTCCAGCGCGGCCCAGAACCCCATGGCACCGTCTCCGGTGGCCAATTCGGGGGCAATCCTTCCCCAACTTTTGAGGCTCAGCAGAACCTCGCGCCAACGCAGGCCAGTCTGAATGACATGGATGACGCCGTTGAGAACTCGACTGTCGTCCACACGCCCGACACCCCGTGCTTGGGGAACAACTACTGAATGCGTTTCAGATGCTCATGCTTGAGCCAAAACAGAAACGACACGGAAAATCCTCCTGCTGCCGTTGAATCACGATACAGCAATGAATGGAATCGACCCTTGCAACGTCCACTAATCATGGAAAACCAGTCATCCGACACAAACGCTCAGATGACCGCGTTGAACCCGGTCTTAACCTTGGTGATATCCGCAGCATTGGTTGCTAAGGGCGGATTCCGGAAGTTCGTTGCAGTCGCGAGAGCATCTATCCTCGGCATCAATAGCAGACATTCAGGCCGCACCGCTGCATTGGGGCGGCATGGTCAATGTCAACTATCTTTGTGACATCATATTTCTTCAGGCAACTCGTCGCTTTGACTTTCTTGAAGGTATTGAAGATTGTCGCGTCTGCGTGCCACAGTTTCATGCCACTCTTGCGCTTCACGATCGGTAAAAAAGTTGGCATCGGGCGCTAGCCGCTTTACAGCATCTTCAACTTCAGCAAGGCTCACATGGAAAAATTCTTTCCTCATATTAGATATATTTATCCGACGCTCAGAGAACTCATGATGCAGTGCTTTTTCTAATGCGGGTGCTTCATCAGAATACACCATCGCATGGGTATCAAAGCCAAACGGAACACTGGCGTCACCAAGTTCTTTAACACGATCATTAGGGTCTAATCGCCGTGTCAGACCAATCTTAACTACCTCATCGCCAAACGACCCAATATTAGAAATAACATAGACATATCCAGACTTAGTCATTTCAGCCATTGCCCTAGCGCGTTCGCTAACGTCACGTGCTTCCGCCAATTGTGCTTCAAGTTCGTCAATTCGAGACTGGTCCGTCCCTGCTTCGGCCCGCGCCTTGTCTAATAGCTTTTGATATTCAGCCTCCTTTTTCTCCGCAGCAGCAGCTTCTGCTAGGAGTTTTTTTTCTTCACGTTCAGTTCGCGCCAGTTCTGTCCGTTCTTCTTTCTCTATTTTCAATTGTTCGCGGTATTCGTGAGCTAGGTGAAGTTCTTCAATCTTTAAGGCCACATAGTTTTCAACGATTTCAAGTTGCATGGACGAATTGGCAGAATTGATCTGTTGGGCTGCGTTCAAGATGCGTTTTCCCATCGCGACGATGTTGTTCCATCGCGTGTTTGCAATAGCAGCCTCACATTCATTGTTAAACGCTCGCATCGTCAGACGGGTTTGACGGTTTATCATTGTTTGGCCCTTGGCACGGCTTCCTTCTACTGTCCAATCGGCAGGGCAAATTGTCGCTTTTTGGGCCGATACCATTGCCTTCTGCTTGGCTCTAACGTCCTTGATAGAAGTCTTGAAAGTTGCGCTATCTCCAAAGTCAAAATGCGGTTCATAGACCCCCAGTTCGGCAAACGATAGCTTTTCATCATACACAGCAACTTCTTACCGCAACTTGTTGAGCAGTTGTCTTTTTTCAGAATATTCGGCACGTACCTTTTGTGTTTTAAGACCAGTATCTGCGACTTCTGCCTCTAGGCGCGAAATTTCATCTTCCAGTGAAGTTGCTGGCGAGTACTTTTTAATAAGCCCATCTAGTTTCAACTGAATCTCAGCGCCCGATTGTTCACATTTTTTCGTCTTTGATCTGTTTCGCAACCAAAGAAAAATAAGGGGAAAAGGGAAAAGTATCCAAATAAGTAGTGCAAAGGTTGCGGGGGTCATCAACTAATTCCTGTATCTATATTGAACTAGTATTGTTGGGTTATTACCTCAATGCAACCATAGATGTACGAACAATATATGCACTACCGGACCGCCCAGCTCCACAAGGAAACTGTTTTGGTTATTCGGCTGCACGATTCTCCAAGATCGGCTACCGGACGCTTACTGCAACTGCCGCGAAAGTCCGGAATGACGAGTCGCAACGCAACATCCGAGAGTGGTGGTGAAGGTCCGGTTAGGGCCGGAAGCGCTGGTTCGGCTACACCGGCAGAGGTCCGGAAAGTCAACAACCCGGTCAGAGCCGCGTTTTCTGCCCGTGTCTGCTCTGGTCAAAACAGCCATTGACGCCGGGATCTATTTATAGGCTCAGAGTTTGGGCATTTTTTACCGCTAGTATGACCGTCCATTAGATGCTGCGATGCATCGCTGATGTGAGATTGTCAGCCCATAAAATGGATATTTTTCAGACCAAACCAAAAATTCTCTCATAATAAAACAAAGACAAAGCATAATTTACCCCATGAAAAGAAAAATAGGCCCCCGCGGGGTTTTGGATCCACCCAGCTCATTCGCGCGGTACTCGCCAACAAGTTTTATCTTGCCGTGAAAGAGTTGCAACAGCGCGGCAGATCGTTATCAGAATTATTCGCAGAACAGCTGGATGCAGATCCAATTGGCACACTGACAACGTTGAAGGCGTATTTGCCCGTTAAATGAGGGGATGCGAGTGCATTAGCCTGTAATCAACGTTGGCAAAAATAACTTTCGCGTCCCTTTATTAGCTAGCAAAGTCGCATTTTCAACGCAGATCGACGAGGGGACTGAATAGGTGGCAATTTTTCAACCTTGATAAAACGCTATAAAAAACAATAATTTATGAGGTAACGTGGTGCGGGCGGCGGGACTTGAACCCGCACGGCCATACGGCCTCCAGATTTTAAGTCTGGTATGTCTACCATTCCATCACGCCCGCAACCGGCGGTCTGAGCGCTTGTTTTAACTAAAAAACGCGAGGCCCCAACCAAGGCTATCTCTAGGCATTATGTCTATCAGGTACAAGAACTATTGCGCAAAATTCGCAGGTTTCCCCACCCGGTAACGCAGTCAACTCAAATCACCTGAAACATCCTCTTTCACCGCCTGCATCGCAACATAGGTCGAGGTACTTGCAACATGCGGCAGGCTTGATATCTGCTCGCCTAAGACCCGCCGGTAATCCGCCATATTACGGGTGCGGATTTTCATCAAATAATCAAAATTTCCCGCAATCAAGTGTACCTGTTCGATTTCTCCAATCGTTGCCACGGCTGTATTGAATGCGCTCAATGCCGCCTCGCGCGTATCAGACAGCCGCACTTCCACAAACGCCACATGATCCAGCCCCAATTGAATCGGATCAAGAAGCGCCCGGTAGCCTTTGATCACACCAGACTGTTCTAACCGTCGCAACCGCGCCTGCGTTGGCGACTTGGACAGTCCGATATCCTGCGCAAGATCGGTGATAGTAAGTCGGCCATTCTGGGCCAAAGCCGACAAAATCCTTCGATCAAATCGATCCAGCTCTATATGAGTACTTATTCCGCCTGAAGGTCTATATTCAGTCATATTCACTCCAAATAGTCCAAATTAAGCCCCTTATACTAACATATTTTTGCAATACTAGGCTATGATATAAGGGAATAGACATGTTGGATCACGCTTTACTGCCAACTTTACCGCAAATGGTACAGGTCAACTATTCACAACAGGCCGAAATCGTCAGTCACCTCATAGATCAGGCGGCACTAACACCAGAAGCGCGCGCACAGATCAGCCGAAACGCGGCAGAAACGGTGCAGCGTATCCGCACAGAGGCAAAACCGGGGCTGATCGAGGCTTTTCTTGCGGAATACGGGCTGTCCAACGCCGAGGGCATTGCCCTGATGCGGCTCGCTGAGGCTCTTTTGCGTGTTCCCGATGCCGCAACAATCGACGCGCTTGTTACAGATAAAATTGCCCCCGGCAACTGGGCCTCGCATTGTGGTCACGCAGCATCGACCTTGGTAAACGCATCGACACTTGGACTGTGGAGCACCGCGCAGGTTCTCAGACCGCAGTCCCCATCTACCAAGCAGAACCTTAAAGGTGCCATTCAACGCCTAGGCGCGCCCGTCATCCGCCTCGCCATGACCCGCGCCATGAAGGAAATGGGACGTCAATTCGTTCTGGGTGAAACCATACAGTCCGCCCTGCGCACCTCACAGGGTACGCAGAGTAATGAGCAGCATTCGTTTGACATGTTGGGCGAAGCCGCTTGCACCAAAACCGATGCCGACCGCTATTATACCTCATATACGCAAGCGATCGAGGCGATTGCCCGTGCCTCAAATACCCGTGACACACGGAAAAACCCCGGCATCTCGGTAAAATTATCTGCGTTGCACCCACGATATGAGGTGGCCAAAACCACGCGCGTCATCGCCGAATTGGTGCCAAAGCTGCGGGCGCTAGCGGTCGCGGCAAAAACCGCAGCGATTGGTCTGAGCATCGATGCTGAAGAGGCCAATCGTCTGGTTTTGTCTCTGGCAGTGATTGAGCAAGTTCTGGCAACGCCTGAACTGGCGGGATGGGACGGTTTCGGTGTGGTTGTTCAGGCCTATGGGCCACGCGCCGGTGGCGTCATTGACCACCTTTACGATCTGGCCAACCGCCACGATCGCTCAATTACAATTCGTCTGGTGAAAGGCGCCTATTGGGACAGCGAGATCAAGCAGGCCCAGTTGGATGGTCTGTCCGGGTTTCCGGTGTTTACCAACAAAGCAGCCACCGATATCTCGTATATCGCCAACGCCCGCAAACTGTTTTCCATGACGGACCGGATTTATCCGCAGTTTGCCACCCATAACGCCCATACCATTGCAGCCATCCTGCATATGGCCCCCGATTACATGTGTTTCGAGTTTCAACGCCTCCACGGCATGGGGGCAGCCCTGCACGGGCAGATCCGCGCCAGCCATGGAACGCGATGCCGGATTTATGCCCCCGTTGGGGCTCATCGTGATCTGTTGGCCTATCTGGTCAGGCGGTTACTTGAAAACGGGGCCAACAGCAGTTTTGTCAATCAGATTGTCGATCATGAGATCCCACCTGAGCAGGTTGCGTCCGATCCTTTCACCAGCTTTGATTGCCAACAGCGACCATTGGCGCCAGGCGCAGCGCTGTTTAGCCCCCAACGCCAGAATTCTCGGGGCTATGACTTGTCCGACGGCCCGATCCTTGCTGCGATAGAGCAGCGACGCGGTTTGTTTCACAAAACCCAATGGAGCTCACAGCCTGTGTTGGCGGGCCTGTCCTGCCCAGAATGCCCCCAAATTTGCAACAATCCCGCAGTCCCCACCGATGTGATTGGACAAGTAGCCAGCGCCAGCGTCGCCGATATTGATCTCGCCTTGCAGACCGCCACAGCTTGGAGCGCCACACCGCTCGAACGTGGTGAAACATTAAAGCGAGCCGCTAATTTATTTGAGAAAAATGACGGCGAACTGTTTGCACTGTTGACACGAGAGGCCGGTAAAACGCTGCCTGATACGGTGTCAGAGCTACGTGAAGCAGTCGATTTTCTACGGTATTACGCGGGCGAGATTCACCAAGCGCCAGCCCTGGGCTTGGTCACCTGTATCTCGCCTTGGAATTTTCCTCTAGCGATTTTTACCGGACAGATTGCTGCGGCTCTGGCGGCTGGCAACGCCGTTCTGGCCAAACCCGCCAATCAAACACCGCTGATTGCCTATTTTGCAACCTGCCTATTGCATCAAGCCGGCGTGCCACGCAGCGCATTACAACTGTTACCGGGCGATGGCACGGTCGGGGCGGCGCTGACTGGCAGCGCCCGCGTGGACGGTGTCGCCTTTACCGGCTCGACACAGACCGCCAAGACTATCCGTGTCAAAATGGCCGAAACCTTAACGCCCGGAGCTCCGTTTATTGCCGAAACCGGGGGGCTAAATGCAATGATTGTCGACAGCACTGCCCTGCCCGAACAAGCCGTTGCCAGCATCATCGAAAGCGCCTTTCAATCTGCGGGGCAGCGCTGCTCGGCCTTGCGCTGTGTTTATATTCAAGACGATATTGCCCCTGAGGTAATCGCAATGCTTATTGGTGCGATGCAGCAGTTGTCCCTGGGTGACCCATGGCTGCTGAGCAGCGATCTCGGTCCGGTCATTGATCCTGTGGCGCAGGCACGCATTTCAAAGCATATTGCCGAGGCCGCAGACCAAAACCGTGTACTTTGGACGCAACCCGTCCCGTCACAGGGCCACTATATCGCCCCAACTCTAATTCAGGTCAGTGGCATCAAAGCGTTGGAACAAGAGGTTTTTGGCCCCGTCCTGCATCTTGCGACCTTTGCCAGCCACCAGATCAATGCGGTGGTTGAAGCAATCAATGACACAGGCTATGGGCTGACCTTTGGACTGCAAACCCGCCTGTCAAACCGCGCCAAAAAAATTGCGCAACGCATTAAGGCTGGCAATATCTATGTCAACCGCAACCAGATCGGTGCGGTGGTCGGCAGTCAACCTTTTGGGGGGCACGGTCTGTCAGGCACCGGACCCAAAGCCGGGGGACCGTTTTATCTCGGCAGGTTTCGCGCGGTCAGGCGGCAAAATTCATCTGGGGCATGGGATCAGGTTATGTCACAAACGGCGCTGATAAAAATAATGGAAACCGCCGCCACCGGTGTGCACAGCCCAGATGTCCTTTTACCCGGCCCCACCGGAGAGCTGAATGCACGCTCTACCTTGGCCAAACCTGCGATACTCTGTGCCGGACCTGGCGCACATGCAGCAGATGCACAGGCCAAAGCGGTGAGCGCATTGGGCGGCGTCGCAGTCAAAGCAACCGGACAAATTCAGGCGGGACACCTGACACATCTCGGCCCTCTTGGCGCGGTTATCTGGTGGGGTGATGAGGCAACCGCCCGAGTGTTTGACCTTGCTCTTGCCGTGCGTGCTGGACCCAGTGTTGCGTTGATAACCGGTCAACCCGACAGCGCACATGTCTTGTTAGAGCAACATGTGTGTATCGATACCACAGCCGCAGGTGGAAACGCCGCCCTTTTACGTGGGGACAGTTGACGCCACCACATCAAATGACCACATATCTCCTATGTTACCGATCCGCGATCACAACCCATCTGGCAAAACTCCCTATGTCACCTATGTGCTCATTGCTCTGAACAGCCTTGTGTTTCTGGGCTATGCCGAGCTGTTGGGAAACCATGCGGCACTGGCGGCATTGTTCGATCGCTGGGCGCTGTTTCCTGCCCGTTTAAGAGAGGGTCAAGACCTACACGGCTTGCTCACCTCGATGTTTTTACACGGTGGTTGGATGCATCTGTTGGGCAACATGCTATTTCTCTATATTTTCGGGGACAACCTTGAAGACGAGATGGGCCACAGCCGCTATCTGCTGTTTTATCTGGCCTCGGGCATTGCCGCCGGACTGATCCAAGCAGCCTCTGATCCGTTTTCAAGCATTCCAACTGTCGGGGCCTCGGGGGCGATTGCAGGTATTATGGGCGGCTATCTGCTGCTTTATCCCAAAGCCAGAGTAGACGTCTTGTTCATCTTCGTAATCTTCTTTCGCATTTTCTCAATTCCGGCATGGATCTGTCTCGGGGGCTGGTTTGCCCTGCAACTGTTCAACGGCCTCGGGTCGGACCCAACGCTTGGCGGCGTGGCCTATTGGGCCCATGCTGGCGGTTTTATGGTTGGTTTTGCGCTGACCCTACCGTTCTGGCTGCGCCGCGGCGGCCGCGGCTACTGGCAAGTCACTGACGGACGACCGCCGCATCCAGAGGCCACCTACAAATTGTCCCGCAGTCGTATTCCCGTGGTTCCCAGACGGCGCCATGATTAGATATCAATTTTTTCCGGCTGTGGCGCCACACTTGGTGGGCTGATCTTTTTACGCAAGATGATATCGCCGTTTGGTAAGACTTCAGGCGCTTCATAGACGCTCCAATCATCAACCTGCTGCAAAAGGTCGCGCAAATAAGGCGCCATTTCAGTGGTAAAGCTGCGCAGTGCAGGTTCCAGTGATCCGCTCAGTTCGTCAAGATCTCTGAGCGCCGGCTGCAACTGTTGGATCAAGCCTTTCAGAAACATCTGCGCCCCCCGTTCTATCAAACCGGGGGCCGGTTCTTCAGCCTGCGCGGCGGACAGACCCGCAAATACGATAAAACCGCTTAAGAGTATCTGTTTCATTGCAAAATTTACCTTCTTAATCTCAACTTATCCTACCTGTCTTAAACCGCCTCAGCCCGCCTCAGTTGAATATTTTCCCACGCTGCGTTGACATCAATTAGCCGTTTTTCAGCCAATTTGATCGCTTCTTTCGGCAAGCCACGCGCCATCATCACGTCAGGATGGCAAGCCTGAACCAAGCCCCGCCACGCCTTTTTAATTTCAGACAGAGGGGCGTCGGGGGACACCGCAAGCACCACATAAGGATCTTGTTCTGCATCGGGAACGAACCGCGCCCTTAACGTCATAAAATCCCGTTGCGGCAAACCAAAAATCTCGGCCACGCGGTGTAAAAAAACGTTTTCTTGTGGATGATAAAACCCATCCGCCACCGCGATATGAAACAGACCTTCCATCAGATCGCCAAGAGCCGCCTCTTGATCGCGAAACAGGGTCTTGATACGCACAGCGTAGGCCTCAAAACCCGCAACATCCTGCCGGGCGAGGTTAAACACCCGCGCCGCGTCAGCTTCATCCTCGGGGGCAATGTGAAATACCGAACGAAACGCCCGCACCTCATCCCGGGTCACCAAGCCGTCTGCTTTGGCCATTTTCGCCCCTAGTGCCACCACGGCGATGGCAAAGGCGACGCTGCGCTCGGGTGGCGTGCGCAAACGATCAAAAATCGCGGACAACGCCTCTCCCGATGCGAGGGCCGACAAAGCTTGGGTGATCTTGTGCCAAATAGACATGCGGTTAGTTTAGCGCAAGTTTTGATGGTTGTCAGCGTCCGATCACAGAATTTTCTGCAGCAGGATAAGATCAAGCCATCGATCAAATTTAAACCCGACTTCTGGCAGGCGCGCAACAAACTGAAAGCCTATTTTTTGATGGAATTGGACGCCAGATGGGTTTGCGCTGCTGACACCAGCCCAAAGGGAATGCACCGCGCGGCGGCGCGCCTCTGCTTCGAGCACAGTCATTAGGCGTTTTCCCTGCCCCGTGCCTTGGACTTCAGGCGCCAGAATAATTGAATGCTCCATTGTGCGGGCATATCCTGGCCCACCCCGAAACTGAAAAAATGTTGCAAAACCAAGTACTTTTTCATCTTGCTCCAACACCAAAAACGCTGATCCACGCGTGGTGATATCCTGTTCCAGACCGGGAATAGATTTTGTGGCGCTGGTAAATGTCAACAAAGTGTCCGTGATGACAGCGTTCCAAAGCGTCGCTATTTGCCCCGCGTCACTAGGCTTCGCCTCACGAATTTTCATCGCACAACCTCCCAAGATAGAGATGCCGCCACAGCGCCTTGTGGGAATTTTAGAATTGTGAACAACAACATATAACAATTTAAATACATGGGTGTATTAACCAAAAATACTCGAATTAGTAAACTGAAATTAAAATCCCATTTTACACTTCCCGCGCGCACGACATACTATAATGTCATGTTCAGCAGGCACTCTGCGGGCGGCACATTCCCGTGTCTACAGTACCCCATATTCAAATTAATTTTACAGTGACCGAAAGCGAAGCACCATTATGCCAGAAATAGATAAGGCAGAACATTTCAAATCTCTCCATGTCGCGGGAAACCCACTTGTCGTTTATAATATCTGGGACGCAGGTAGCGCCATGTGCCTTGCCCAACAAGGCGCAACCGCGATTGCCACGGGCAGCCTATCGGTTGGCGCATCTCAGGGGTTTGCAGATGGCGAAGTCATACCTTTGCAACGCGCGCTTGAGACCGCACAACAGATCGCCCAAAGCGTGGATATTCCCGTCAGCCTTGATTTTGAAGGTGGATATGCACGAGATCCCGAGACGCTGAAAGCCAATATCAAGGCGGTGATCGCCACTGGCGTTATTGGCATCAATTTGGAGGATCAAATCGTTAAAGGCACAGGTCTTTATGCACTGACGGAACAGGTTGCAAGGCTCAAAGCCGTGCGGCATGCAGCCGAACAGCAGGGTATGCCGCTGTTTTTAAACGCCAGAACCGATATTTTTAAAAACGCAACCCGCACAACATCATGAAGCGCTGGTGGATCAAGCCCTTGAACGGGCTGCAGCCTTTACCGAGGCAGGCGCCGACGGATTTTTCATTCCCGGCCTCACGGACCCTGCATTGATTGCCAAAATCTGTAAAAATACCAGTCTGCCCGTGAATGTTCTGATGCGAGGAGGCTTGGAAACGATTGCCCAAGTTGCCGACTTGGGCGTTGCCAGGGCCAGCTATAGACCTGGGCCTTATTTGGCAGCGATGCAAGACTTGGCCGCACGTTTTGAGAACCTGCCTAACTAA
>DDEJ01000157.1:20812-27121 GCA_002336405.1 Rhodobacteraceae bacterium UBA1957 | reverse complement strand
TGCGCGCTGCCGGCAAACCACACAGATTCGCCATCACAGCCGTTGCACGCAAACTTGTCACAATCATGAATGCGCTTCGCAAATCACAACAGAACTGGAACACTCCCGCAATTTGAAGATACAGTTGCTAGTACATATTCCTTACCTTGAGCTTGTTTGAATTATTTTGTGCAACATTTATTTTGGAGCCTCCATGTGTTGGCATCCGGATCTATCGACACCGCTTCTGCTCAAGCACCTCTGCCTGAGCCAGTTGATGGCTTTGTGTCAATCACTCAACTTAAAATGATCAATGGCGGTTTGATTGCAAACTTGACAGCCCTGTCTCCGGCACCACGCTGGGGCCGCCAATGCCGTAGTATGATGCACAGGCCTGGGATTTACCAAATACCCATGAAACCTTAACAGACCCGCAGATGGGCTTTTCCTTTTTAGAGCGGCGCGACACATCCGCCTTTGCCGAGGTTTCGTTTCAGATCTAAACTTAGCGCGAGGTGGTGCCCTCTGCACCGCAGCCGTTTGTCGATTTAGGTCATGGATTCGGCCTCAACACCGGGCCGTTAGGGTTTACGGCGCGCACCGGCACGTCAAACCAAACATCAGAGCCGCTTATTGCATTCAACCCGCATTTCACTTTTCACGCTTTGGCAAACAACAGGTCTTTATCTCCGGGGTGGCCGCTGACCCCAAAAGCTCAGTACAAATACCAAAAAAAAATTCCGTCTTATATTTCGGATTGGCTGTCAATATTGATAAAAAGTGAACATGTGGCCTTGTTTACAAACGCTGGCATCCCAAGCCACGCCAGCGACTTTATCCTAGCCCCGCTCTTGGACCATACCGAGCTGTAAAACAGACATATTCGCAAGGCTTTAGACACCCCTGTGACGCTGTATTTTCGGCGGTCAGAAAGCGCCAAAGAGCGGTAGCTTTGCTGGAAATGCGCAACCTGGTCAAATCTTAGCTTCAGCCGAATGGCATGCAAGCCGAGAAATAAAACCGACACCGAACTTAGACCGACCTTGCAATCCTTACTGGCCCATGAGGCCGCGCATCTGCGACAATCAAATCTGGGCGGTGACACAGCACGTTGGCACAGTGAACGCGGGGCCGAATAAAGCGCATATAGTGCCTTGCTCGCGCTTGGACACATGTCCCAAGATGATGTGAATGCGGCGCTAAGCGCATTTGTGGAACCGGCCATCGTGGGATTGGAAAAACCAATCTTTTCGAGGCATATTTTAACGGCGTACCTGAGCTGGATTATACCGCTGCCACTTTAGTGATGATCGCAGCCCAAAGGGCGGTCAACTTGGATATGTTCGAGATTGAAACCACTTTGGTGCAAATTAAGTGCAACCAGCACGCAAACAACCCGTTGCAATCTTTTACAAATGTTTTGAGCCAAGCTGGCGTAAACCCAGCAGACTGCGCCGCGATTGAAGGTTTCATCCCTTCTGGGCACTCTGACCCACGAACCGCGTTGATTGATTTATTCAAGGCCACGCGCGTGATTTACCCCATCACAGCAGACCGCTTCATCATCGCTCTTTAGCCGTCCTGGTTATTTGCGGTCAAAACATACTGGTCACTCTTTTGGCGATCCACCAGATCCTTGGATTAATCTCCCACACACTCAGGTATTGGCGACTGGCTATTTATTAGCAACCGGCCTCTGAGCCAACTGGCAGCCACCCGCTTGGCGCAAAGGCGATCTATGCCTTTCCAACAGCAGAAGACTTCATCATCGTTGTCAGCCAAGCAATAGACCGGGTCGCGCGCGCTCAGCCAAACGCAATGATGCATCTGACCCACTGTCAGAGCAGGCGTTGAGACGAAGGTTTACCCACAGAACAGGCTTATCGCCTGTCCTAGAATAACCGACATTTCTGCAAACAGAACATCCCACATCACCCGCACCAAACCCGTCAGAGCGCATTTTGCAACTTGCAAGCATTGGAATGCA
Organism: Rhodobacteraceae bacterium UBA1957; assembly: GCA_002336405.1. Classification (GTDB taxonomy): domain Bacteria; phylum Pseudomonadota; class Alphaproteobacteria; order Rhodobacterales; family Rhodobacteraceae; genus CPC320. The sequence goes on along the minus strand of DDEJ01000157.1, from coordinate 25,155 downwards.
TCAGCCACGGATCGCTATTGCCGCAAAACAGCCGCGATCAGCATTGTGGATAGGAATGTATGAAACTACTGAATTGCTGAAAAATGCCTTCTATTATTGCGGAGAGGGTTCTGCCCTCTGTCACCTCAGCCACCTTTATGCAGTGATCCACTCCAAAACCTCTGACTGCAAGCTTACGGCGTAACAGGATCGACGGCACCTCGCCCACCGCAGGCACCGCCTGCACAGCCCCGCAGCGGACATAAATCGCATATGAGGCGCGATAGGGTAATATCTCGGCGAGATGTTCAAATTGCACAGGATCAACGTCTCCCCGATCTTGGCCTCGGCAAGGCTCACCCGGCAGGGATAGCCGGGGGTGCAATCCGCAGTGACGCGCTGGGCACCAAGACGCTCCCGCTCTGCATCTGAGGCGCAGAAAAGCGGCGCAAAGGGGGTCATTGGAAGGGCTTTGATTTAAAAGGCCATGTCAATCTCCATTTAGAAAACCAAAGACTGCAAGAACCCGTTCCACCCGGCGACCCGTATCTTGCGCAAATGTCATATGTGCGAGAACTGCTGCGATTTTTTCGCCCATGGCCGCTACGTTTTCCCTCGCCACGGCGCGGCTTCGCGCCTATGTCCTGCAGGATGGTCCATACACTTCCTATTTCAGCCGCAATGAGCCTGCCGCGCTGGCGACGCCCGATTACCCTTTTGTTCATGATGGCCGCAGCGATGCCGATGGCTTTTGCCACTTGGGCTGCGCTGTTGAATAATTTCGTTATTGACGTCGCGCAATTTGATGGTGCTGATATCGGCTTGCTGCACAGCGTGCGCGAAATTCCCGGCTTTCTCGCTGTTGGCGTGATCGCCTTGATCATGTTCATCCGCGAACAGGTTCTCGGCATTATAGCACTGGCGCTGCTGGGCGCCGCCACTGCGATCACAGCCTGGTTTCCATCAATGGGCGGCATTTTGACCATCACGATGCTGTCGTCGATCGGATTTCATTATTACGAAACCGTCAACCAGTCTCTCCAATTGCAATGGTTGACCAAAGAACAGGCGCCAAGACTGCTGGGCTGGCTGATGGCGGCAGGCTCTGCTGTGACCTTCGTTGCCTACGGGGTGATCATGTTGACTTGGGAAACGCTGGGGCTTGGGTACAATCTGGTCTATCTGGTCTCAGGCGGGCTTACGGTTCTGATCGCGTTATTCTGTCTATTGGCCTATCCACAATTTGAGGCCCCGACGCGACAACACACTAAAATCATCCTCAGGCGCCGCTATTGGCTGTATTACTGTCTGCAATTCACCGCGGGAGCCCGCCGGCAGATTTTTATGGTTTTCGCCGGGTTCATGATGGTCGAGCGCTTTGGGTTTCACGTCCATCAGGTCACAGCACTGTATCTGATTAATCTAGTGGCCAATATCGTTTTGGCACCTTTGATGGGCCATGCGGTTGCGCGCTGGGGCGAGCGCAAGGCACTTTTGTTTGAATACTTCGGTTTGATCTGCGTGTTTTTAGCCTATGGCGGGATCTATCTGTTTGGCTGGGGCGTGTTACTGGCTGCCGCACTTTATATTCTGGACCATATGTTTTTCGGTCTGGCGCTGGCGTTGAAAACATATTTCCAGAAGATAGCTGATCCAGCAGATATCGCACCCACCGCCGCGGTCGCCTTTACCATCAACCACATATCAGCTGTGTTTCTGCCCGTACTTCTGGGTTTTTTATGGTTGACCTCACCCACAGCGGTGTTTTGCGTGGCAGCCAGCATAGCGGCTTTATCGTTTTTGTTGGCGCTATTAATCCCACGCCACCCACAACCTGGTGCCGAAACGCTGCTCACACGTGCAGCGACCGCAGCCGCGGAATAAAGCCATGGCCGAGCAGCAGGGCAAATTTCTCACCGGCTCCACCTTTGGCCATGTCTCGTATATGACATTGACCGGTGCATTGGGCATCACTTTTATGTTTTTTGTCGATGCGCTGAACCTGTTTTGGATTTCACATTTGGGCGAGCAAACCCTCATGGCCGCCATGGGATACGCTTTTGCAATCCAGTATTTTACCTTATCTGCCGGCCTTGGCTTGATGATCGCAACCACCGCCCTCGTGGCAAGGTCGATTGGGCAGAAAGCCTATGACAAGGCGCGTGATCAAGCCTCGGGTGCGTTGATTATCACCTGCATATGGCAAGTCTGTGTTGTCACTCTGGTGATTATCTTTCGCCAAGACCTTCTGGCCGCAGTCGGGGCCAGCGGCGAGGCGGCTGACCTTGCAGATCGTTATTTAAAGTTCACCCTGCCCTCTTTGGTGCTGATGGCGGTGGGTATGGTTAGTGGCGGCATTCTACGCGCCAAGGGCGAAGGGGCCCACGCCATGAGCATCACCCTGATCCCGGGTGTTGTCGCTTTGGTGATTGATCCGCTGTTTATCATCTGGATGCAATTGGGGCTGGACGGGGCCGCACTGGCGCTGTGCCTGATGCGCGGTTTGATGGCTGCAGTCGCACTGTGGCTTGTGATAGGATATCACAAAAGCCTTGCGCGCCCAAACTTCAGGTCAATTTTCAACATGCTAAGACCGTTTTTTACCATTGCCCTGCCCGCGATGTTGACCCAGATGGCCACGCCTTTTGGAAACTACCTACTGACCGGGTTGATTGCTGGATTTGGCGATAGCGCCGTTGCAGCCTGGGCCGTGGTCGGCCGTCTGACTGTGGTGGCCTTTGGCGGTATTTTCTCGCTGTCGGGCGCTATTGCCGGAATTTTTAGCCAAAATTATGGCGCTGGTCTCTATAATCGCGTGCGCGCCACTTACCGCGATGCCTTAATATTTTGTGCGCTCTATTCCTGCGTGATGTGGGGGATACTCATGCTTGCCAGCCAGCAAGTAAGCCTTTGGTTTTCACTGGATCCAGCCGGGAACGACGTGCTTTACGCCTTTACACATTTTGGCGCAGGTGGCTTTATTCTCATCGGGGCCCTGATGGTATCAAACGCAGCGTTCAACGCCTTGGGCAAACCCCTCTGGTCGACCTTTACAAATTGGCTTCGCGACGGTGTCCTGACCTTACCAGCAGGTATTTGGCTGACAGGAATGTTTGGCGCGACCGGTGTGATCTATGCCCAAACGCTGGTCGGCGCAGCTGTCGGCCTGATAGCCGCGCTATGGGGCTGGATTTATGTATCAAAACTGGGGTCTGCCCAAGCTTCGCAACTTAACCTTACAAAGCCACCCGCATAATGCGATGATCCCACATACCGGAGACGAAAGATGCCAACATTCACCGCCCTTACCACTCTCACGGGCAAAGAGCCCGCCGAAGCCTTGGGCGAAGCCCTTGAACGTCTCGATCCGGCACCAACCGGTATCGGTGTGTTCGAAATCGAGGACGGCTCAGGCCAATGGGAGGTCGGCAGCTATTTTCTAGAGGCCCCGGATGAAATCGGACTGGCGTTATTGGCCGCAGCCTTTAACAGCCGTCCCTTTGCGGTATCTGAATTGCCCGAGACCGATTGGGTGGCCAAGGTGAAGCGCGAGTTGACCCCGGTGCGGGCGGGACGGTTTTTTGTCTATGGCAGCCATGATGCCGATCAAATTCCCGCCGGGGTCGAACCCTTACTGATAGAAGCCGCCATGGCCTTTGGTACTGGCCATCACGGCACCACACTTGGATGTTTACAAGCCATAGATCGCCTTTCAGAAATTGGCGTGGTGGGCCAGAACGTAGTTGATATCGGCTGTGGAACCGCAGTTTTAGCGATGGCCGCCGCACGAATTTGGCCTAACCCCGTCTTGGCAAGCGATATCGATCAAGTTGCGGTGGACGTGGCTCAGGAAAATGTTGTCGCCAATGGTCTGCAAGGGTGCGTGACCTGCATTGAAGCAACTGGCTTTGACCACCCCGCCCTCGCCAAAGCGGCCCCGTTCGATCTGATTTTCGCCAATATCCTGAAAGGTCCGCTGATCGCACTCGCCCCAGATATCTCGCGCCACATCACCGAGACCGGTCACGTCATTCTGTCAGGTTTGTTGAATGAGCAGGCCGCAGATGTGTTAGCCGCCTATCGTGACCAAGGGTTTCAGTCCACGCACCACCAAGAAATTGGCGAGTGGACAACCCTGACCCTTTCCAAGATTAATACGCTTTCGACGTGATCATATTAATCGCTTAAACGACCTCAGTTTCAGAAGCGTCTCCATCGCCGGGTTCAGGCTTAGCCTGAGGCTCAACCGGTGCCGATGCAGCAACCACTTCAGCTTTGGCCTCAGCCTCTTCTACGCTTTGAGTGGCTGTGTCTGCGGGCGGCGGTGCCGGAGGTGCAACGGTCTCAGGCGTTCCGGTCTGACC
>DDEJ01000157.1:1500-20430 GCA_002336405.1 Rhodobacteraceae bacterium UBA1957 | reverse complement strand
TGCAGGCGCCGCATTCATCTCAGCCTCAACAGGCTCGGGTGCAACCACTGGGGCTTGGGTGGCTGGTGAAGCACGGGTGACACCAGAATCATAAGTCTCTTGGGGCAAAGGCGCTGCAATGGGTTGTGGTTGATTGGCAGGTTCAGATATGCGCTGAGTATCAGCCGAAATCATCGCTTGCGCCTCTGCGCTGATCGTCACAATCACGCTTTCTGTGCGCCGCGCCACGCGTTCCTGTATGGACGCCTCCGACACTGCCGCGCGCTCGGCTTGTTCAAGTGCTCTGAGACCCTCTAACGCTTGGATCCGAGGTTCTATTTGCTGACCGCCCCCGTAAGCCGCACCAACACTAGGATTAATCTCAGCCATACCGTTCCCGCTTTCCTTTTCGCATCACATGCACAAATCTAGAAATTATTGGTCACGCAATACTGGGTTTAATCATCTTAGCTTTTGGGCTTACCACGGATGCCCAAACCTTTTGTCGCTTCATTATCGCTGTGTTTCAAAGTGCAAATAGGGACAATCCTATCGACGTTTACTTTTCCGCACAGTCGTCATGACCTTCAGACAACCTGCTTAAGCTGTCTAGGGTAAGGTAGAAACTTTAAAAAGCCTCCAAAAATTATGCACTTCGACTGGGTGGTGGTCCCAAATCGTCAAAGGCTTGCACAAGATTATCAGCGATCTTACCGAGATCGATGGGATAACTGTTATCCGCAATCGCCCGTCTAACGCGCTCGACTGCTTCGATGTCTATGGGGGCAGGCAGCTGCCGCATCGACGACAAGACCTCGCGAGAGGTGGAATTTATTTCCACTGCAACCTTCGCCGTCGAGCTCGCCTGAACAACAGGCACAGCGCCACCAACGCCGACAGCGTCATAGGTATCCACTTCAGAGGGCATTGATTCGGTCAGAACTTTTCCGCGAATAGCGTTTGCCTTTAAAGCCTCTTGCGCGATATTTTCGGTCGGCTTGACTGCCATCTGCATTGCAGCCGAGTTGCCCGTTATCGCTGTTGGTGCATCAACCATACGGTGTATCCTTATTAATTGATTGCAAACTGAATTTAGTCCTTTTGCAATCGTGTGCCATTTCAAAGAAAACAGTAGCCAGATTTAGTTGTTAATTCAAACATCGATACACTAAAAAAGAAAAAAATAGTCCGTAACCGCCAGTTCAAGACTTAATTTAGCAAAAAAACCGGTTTATTTTATAATTATCCTACGTGTATTAAGTTAATTAGATGCTTTATTTTGCACCCGGGGCAAATAATTAATCGACTTAAGCGAATCACCGAATCGAATATCAGTCTTTTTATAGTATTTTTCACCAATGATTCGCCGTTTAAAATTTATTGTCAGCCCGCATTTGAAAAAACACTTATTCTATCGCAAGTAATCCATGGGCAATAAATACGGCGTCATTTCTCTAATCTTAATGGGTATTTTCCAGTCAGGGTAAACTGATGGTAAATCGCTTGAACGTTTCGCTGTGAAAAAAGCAGAGTGTAATTTTCAAATTTACTTTTAGCCTTGAAAATTAATCTGTGCTTTGATGGCAACCTCACGGTCAGAAGCCAACTCAAACGCGGTTAAAGCCGCGTCTAATGGCAAACTGTGAGTGATCAGGGGCTTTACGTCAATCAGGCCCTTTTGCATCATCCCGACCGCAATAGCGAACTCGGGATGAAACCGAAACGACCCTCTTAATATGATTTCTTTTGCGGTAAGGCTTTGCATCGGAACCTGCATATCCCCGCCAAGACCCAGTTGCACCAGCGTGGCGCCGGGGCGCAAAACCGCGACCCCGCCGCTCAGCGCGCTTGCCGCGCCAGAGCACTCAAACTGCACGTCAATACTGCCCTTGGCTGCGCCAAAGCGGCTTAGCGCCTCTGGTTCTTTGGCCATATTACACACAGCATCCGCCCCTGCTTGCGCAGCTTTTTGCAGAGTGAAATCCGACAGATCCGTTGCGATCACCGTGCCAGCACCTGCGCGACGGGCAGCCATAATAGTCAATATACCGATTGGTCCACAGCCGGTCACAAGAACGGTTTTGCCAACCAGATCACCAACTTGTCGCACCGCATGCAGGCTGACTGCTAACGGTTCGGCCATCGCCGCTTCGCCCGCAGTAAGACCGTCTGCCGGCACGCATTGTTCAGCATCGGCGATGAGCTGCTGCTGAAACGCGCCCTGAATGTGAGGAAAGGGCATTGCGCTGCCATAAAACCGCATATTCAGGCAATGATTTTGCTGACCAAGCAGGCAATATTCACAGCTATTACATGGGCGCGACGGGGAAATCGCCACAAGCTGGCCAATCTCAAGCCCAGTGACACCCGCACCAAGCTCTCGGATTATACCCGCCACCTCGTGGCCCAAAACCATCGGCTCGCGCAGTCTGATCGGCCCAAAGCCGCCATGTTGATAATAATGCAAATCCGAACCACATATGCCGCCGGCCTGCATCTCGATGGCTACCTGTCCCGCTACTGGCGCATCAACGGGCCGTTCTTCGATTCTCAGATCTTGTGCAGCATGGATAACGATCGCTTTCATTAGGCACCTATTTCCAAGCTGTACATTGTTTCACAAGATACCGATAACCGACCCCAACGCCAAGGCCAATAAGATTAATAACAATCAGGAAACAGGATATGTCATCATCACTCTTCAATTTAGCCGGGAAATCTGCATTGATCACCGGATCCAGTCAAGGCATCGGCTATGCGCTGGCGAAAGGCCTAGCGGCTTCGGGCGCAAAAATCATCCTAAACGGCAGAGACCAGACCAAATTGCAGGCGGCAGCAGACAGCCTTTCCGCTACGGGTGCCGATGTACAAACGCTTGGAGTTGATGTCACCGATCATTATGCTGTGCGCGCAGCCGTTGACGGGTTTGAGGATACATCCGGCGCAATCGATATTCTGGTCAACAATGCTGGCATGCAACACCGCACCGAGTTAGAGAATTTTCCCGCCGACGCCTTTGAAAAGTTACTGCAAACCAATGTCGCCTCGGTGTTTCATGTCGGCCAAGCCGTGGCGCGTCATATGATTGACCGCAAAGCCGGTAAAATTATAAATATCGCCAGTGTGCAATCAGCCTTGGCTCGCCCCGGCATTGCCCCATACACAGCCACCAAAGGCGCGGTGACAAACTTGACAAAGGGTATGGCCACCGACTGGGCCAAGCACGGGTTACAGTGCAACGCGATCGCACCGGGCTATTTCGACACCCCGCTAAACGCAGCACTTGTAGCCGACCCAGACTTTAGCGAATGGCTGGCCAAGCGCACACCTGCTGGACGTTGGGGCAATGTCGAAGAACTGGTTGGTGCTTGCGTGTTTCTCTCCTCGGGCGCGTCAAGCTTTGTCAACGGCCACACACTTTATGTCGATGGCGGAATCACGGCTTCGCTCTAATTCACGGGAATAAAGCAACCTCAAACGGCTGCAATCTGGGCCAATCAAAGGTGACCCCGATCCCCGGACTATGGGGGGCGACGGCACAATGGTCGGCAATCACCAAAGGTCGCGTCGTATAGCGGTCAATCGGGAAGCTGTGCACCTCGAGCCAACCACCATGGGCCTGACCACTGACCAGACTGACATGCAATTCCTGCATTCCGTGACTGCACACGGGCACGCCGGCCAGCGCACTGTGACCGGCCACTTCGAGCCAGCCAGTAATGCCACCGCAATTCGAGGCATCTGGCTGGATAAAGCCCAATTCTGACTGGGCCAAAGCCATTTCAAATTCATGAATGGTGTGCAGGTTTTCACCCTGCGCCACAGCGATACCTGTGCTTTGCGAAACCCGCGCATACCCGCGATAATCATCGGGAATAACCGGCTCTTCAAACCAGTATATATCTTGGTCTTTCACCGCGTTGCCCAGCGCGATTGCCTCAGCGACGCTCAGCGCATAATTGGCATCCATCATAAAGGTCACATCAGGGCCGATCAGTGCACGAACTGCGCGAATTCGGGCCACATCATCGGCCATATCAGGTTGGCCAATTTTGATCTTAACCGCGTTGAACCCCGCCGCCAGATAGCCTTCCACACTGGCCAGCAATTTTGGCAATGCAAAACCAAGATCAATCCCGCCAGCATAAGCCTGGCAGCGATCTGATGCGCCGCCAGTTATTTTCCATAGCGGTATGGCGGCAGCTTTCGCGCGCAAATCCCACAACGCGATATCAATCGCCGATATTGCAAAGCTGACGATACCCCCGCGGCCGACATAATGCAGATGCCACTGCATTTTCTGGTACAACCCTTCAACGTCACCGGCATCTTCGCCAATCAACAGATCGGCCAGATCGTGGGTAATGACCGCAGCCGTGGCCACACCCCCACGCCCCCCGTTATAGGTATAGCCCGTAGCGCTGCGACCATCGCTCAAGGTGATCGTCGCGGTGATCAGATGAAAATGGCTGTGCGCCCCGTGTTTTGCATCGGTCAGCACCTCATCAAGCGGAACGTTGAACAGGCGTGCTTTGACGCCGGTAATTTTGTTCATCGCAGCCTCTTACATGTCCCCGCATTCTGGAACTGGGCTTATCACTGTGCCATTTTCCAAATGTTGCAGCAGATTATCAACCGTAAGATTGCCCATCGCGGCGCGGGTCTCATGGGTGGCGCTGCCTACGTGGGGCAGCAACACAACATTGGCCATCTGCCGCAGCGCCGCTGGTACTTTCGGCTCTTGCTCGAACACATCAAGGCCCGCCCAACCCAAACGCCCCTCTTGCAACGCGGCAATCATCGCCGTCTCGTCCACCACAGATCCACGGCTGACATTGATCAGCGTGCCCTTGGGGCCCAGCGCGTTGATCACCTCGGCATTGACCAGCTTACTGGTGGCCTCACCACCCGGGGTGATACAGACCAGCACATCCGCTGCCTGCGCCATATCGACCAGACTTTCGCAGTACTGATAGGGAACCATTTTCTGGCTGCGCGCATGATACAAGATTGTGGCGTTGAACGGTGCCAGCTTGTCGGCAATCGCCTGCCCGATCCGCCCCAAACCCACGATGCCCACAACTTGATTGTCAGCCGACCGGCTCAAAGGGGCGTTACCACCAGTTTCCCAATCGCCCGAACGTACATGTGCATCATCCGCCAACAGGTTGCGATAACACGCCAGCATCAGCATCAACGCAGTGCTCGCCACTTCGGCGTTCAGGACATTTGGCGTATGCGTCACCATAATGCCACCTGCCCTTGCCAAGCTGGTATCAATCGCATCATAGCCGACGCCGTAACAGCTGATCAGCTTAAGATCAGGCATGGCCTTGATATAGTTAGGCTTGACACCATCGTGGCCATTGGTGGCGACGTAGTGAATTTTAGATCCGTGCTCGGCCAACCAAGACACAGGATCCGCAGCATCTTCCAGCCGATGAACCGTGAAAGCCGCCTCGAGGCGTTCCAGCATCTCGGGGGTCGCGCCACCAATAAGAAGTAAATCAGTCATATTCAGGTATCCTGTGTCACTGTTTGACGTTGTTGGCCAAGGCCTTCGATATGCAAGTCCATCACATCACCGGTTTTCAGATAAACCGGTTTGGGCTTCATCCCCAAAGCGACCCCGGGTGGGGTGCCCGTGCTGATCACGTCTCCGGGATGCAGCGTCATCAACCCCGATAAATGCTCAATAATCTCGGCCACATTAAAGATCATCGTCTTGGTATTTCCAGTCTGGCGACGGCTGCCGTTGACATCGAGGGTCATATCAAGGTTTTGCGGATCAGGAATGTCGTCGCGGGTCACCAGCCAAGGCCCGGTGGGGCCAAAAGTGTCACAAGATTTGCCCTTGGTCCACTGGCCCGTCAAATTAGCCTGAAAATGCCGCTCTGAGACGTCATTGATGATGCAATAGCCTGCAACATATTCCAAGGCATCGGCTTTACTGACATATTTCGCCGCCTTGCCGATCACGACGCCCAGTTCAACCTCCCAATCGGTGCTGACCGACCCACGCGGCATCGAGACATCATCATTGGGTCCCACAACCGCTGAGTTGGCTTTGAAAAACAAGATGGGATGCTCGGGGATTGCTGCGCCAGTTTCCGCCGCATGATCAGAATAATTCAGCCCAATACATAAAAACTTGCCGATATTTCCAACACAGGGGCCAATCCTTGGCGCGCCCGAGACTTTGGGCAACGTTGCGCTGTCCAGCGCGCGCAAACGCGCCATTGTCGCATCAGAAAGATCTGCACCGCCGATGTCTGTCACATGGCCAGACAGATCGCGCAACTCACCGTTTGCATCAATCAATCCCGGTTTCTCGGCGCCATCCGCACCATAACGCACTAACTTCATCGTTTGGTATCCTTAATGATTGTCACGCGGCATAAACTTGCGCGCAATGTCTTGATAATTATCTGCATCTTTGAGAATCATTCCCTTATCAAAGGGACCTACCTTTTCGCGGAAATACTGTTGCCAAGGTGATTGACTTTCAGGCATTGCATAGCCGTTGGTCTCAAGAATGCGCGCCCGCGCTGACAGCGCATCGTGCGACACCAGCATATCCGCGCTGCACTGGTTCAAATCAATCCGCACCCGATCGCCCGTTTGCAGCAAAGCCAACCCGCCCCCAGCCGCGGCCTCAGGCGAGGCGTTCAAAATAGACGGGCTGCCAGAGGTCCCCGATTGCCGACCGTCCCCGATACAGGGCAACGCCTCAACACCTTGTTTCAGCAAATACGCAGGCGGGCGCATATTCACCACCTCAGCCCCCCCCGGATAGCCGATCGGACCGGTGCCACGCATGAACAAAATACATCCCGTATCGATGTTTTCTGTGGGATCGTCGATCCTGTGATGAAAGTCATCCGGCCCATCAAACACCACGGCCCGACCTTCAAAGGCGTTCATATCCTCAGGGTTCGACAGATAGGTCGCCCGAAAACTGTCACTAATAACGCTTGTTTTCATGATTGCACTGTCAAACAGATTGCCACTGAGGTTAATAAAGCCAGCATTTGGTTTGATTGGCGCAGCAGCCGATTTGATCACATCAAGGTTTTCCGAGCGCCGCGCGCCGCAGTTCTCGCCCATCGCCTGCCCATTGACCGTCAGCGCATCGGGATGGGGCAATAGACCCTGCGCGATAAGTTCGCCAACAACCGCCGGCACGCCGCCGGCGCGGTGATAATCTTCGCCCAAATACGTACCAGCTGGCTGCAGGTTAACCATAAGCGGCACATGGTGCCCCACAGCCTGCCAATCATCATTGTCCAGTGCCACGCCGAGATGTCGCGCAATCGCATTGAGGTGAATGGGCGCATTGGTCGACCCACCAATTGCAGAATTGACAACGATGGCATTTTCGAATGCGGCGCGTGTCATGATGTCACTGGGACGCAGGTCTTCCCAGACCATGTCCACAATGCGGCGTCCGGTTTCATAGCTGATCTGACCGCGCTCGCGATACGGTGCGGGGATCGCCGCCGCACCAGGCAATTGCATACCCAAGGCCTCGGCCAGAGAATTCATCGTCGTCGCAGTTCCCATCGTGTTACAGTATCCCACAGACGGCGCCGAACTGGCCACCATATCCATGAAGCCTTCATTGTCGATTTCCCCCGCCGCCAGCATCTCGCGGGCTTTCCACACAATGGTGCCAGAGCCGGTGCGCTTGCCCTGAAACCAGCCGTTGAGCATTGGCCCGACGGATAGGGCAATGGCCGGAATATTCACCGTGGCGGCCGCCATCAGCAGCGCCGGCGTGGTTTTGTCACAGCCGATGTTCAGAACGACCCCGTCAATTGGATAGCCAAACAACGTTTCAACCAGCGACAGATAGGCCAGATTGCGATCCAGCATCGCCGTCGGGCGCTTGCCAGTTTCCTGAATAGGATGCACTGGAATTTCAATCGGCGTGCCACCCGCCGCAAGAATGCCGTCCCGGACCCGTTTTGTCAGTTCGATATGGTGCCGGTTGCACGGGCTTAGATCACTGCCCGTCTGGGCAATACCAATGATTGGCTTGCCCGATTGCAGCTCTTGCCGGGTCAGACCATAGTTTAAATAGCGCTCAAGATAGAGCGCTGTCATTTCAGGATTATCGGGGTTCATAAACCACTTGCGCGACCGCAGATCAGCTATGTCTATTTTTTTCATTTTCTCACCCCGACCAGCCGCCATCAATGACGTGACCTTGCCCCGTGGTAAAGGCACTCTCGTCACTGGCCAGATAGACCACAAGAGCTGCAATTTCTTCGGCCTTTGCGATCCGCCCCATGGGTTGGCGCGCGACAAAAGCTTTCATGGCCGCGTCGTAATCTCCTGTGGCCCTGAGCCGGTCGTGCAAACTTGGGCTTTCAACGGTGCCGGGGCAGATTGCATTACAGCGGATGCCTTGGGTGATATAATCGATGGCGACAGATTTGGTCAGCCCTAAAACGGCGGCTTTGGTGGTGCCGTACACGAATCGATTCGGCGCCCCGATAATTGATGAACAGGCCGACGACATATTGATGATTGAGCCCGAGCCGCGCGCCAGCATCCCCGGTAGCGCAGAACGAATGGTGCGCAACATTGACCGGACATTCAAATCAAACGCAAAATCCAAATCGTCATCAGACATATCGAGGATTGTCCCGTTATGCACAAATCCGGCACAGTTGAACAACACGTCAGGTTGCGCCCGCTCAATGCCGGCAGCAACGCTGGCATCATTGCACACATCAAGCTCGAAAATCTCAATATTTTCGTGATTTCCCTCACCAATCGTGGATAGGGCTGTCATATTTACGTCCGAGGCAAACACCTTGGCGCCCTCTGCTGCCAACGCAAATACAGAGGCCCGGCCAATGCCCTGCGCCGCCGCTGTCACCAGGACATTTTTCCCTTTAAGTCTTTGTGTCATACTACTACCAATCAGTTTTACCCGGTAGAAACCTCTTTCCACCTTCATCTGTGTCAATGGCCTTTGCGGACACCCTCATTACTGCTATTTTGCCAAAGAGCGCAGTCAAAAAACCAAAAACAAATCCCGGATGCACCCTATGGCAAGGTCTGGAGTTTGGCTATAGGCTAAGGTCAACAAACCGCTGCTGAGGATATTCAACATGACCGTTTCTTCAAAAATTGCCTTTATTGGCATCGGGTTGATGGGCTTGCCAATGGCAAAACACCTATTAGCCGCAGGCCATCAATTGGTCGCTTGGAACAGAACTGCCACCAAAGCTGCGGCACTTACCGAATGTGGCGGCGTCGTTGCCGAAACCCCCGATCAAGCGGTCCATGGTGCGGATTTTATCATCACAATGCTGTCTGACGGCGCCGCAGTTGACGCAATATTAGCGAGCCCAGAACTGCGAGCGGCGCTGCGGCGGGGCAGCCTCTGGATCGATATGTCCAGCACGCAACCTACGCAGGCGCGGGCGCAATCAGCACGGCTTGATGAACTGGGAATTGCGCATCTGGATGCACCGGTTTCAGGGGGCACCAAAGGCGCCGAAGCGGCCAGTCTCGCCATTATGGTTGGTGGGCAAGAAAAAGCCTTTTCCGCCGCGCTACCAGTTTTGTCTGTTCTGGGCCGGCCGGTCCATGTCGGCCCATCCGGATCAGGCCAGCTTGCAAAACTGGCAAATCAGGCAATTGTTGCCGTCACAATTGGCGCTGTGGCGGAGGCCATGCTGCTGCTTGACAAAGGCGGCGCCGACCCGGCGGCAGTGCGAGACGCCCTGCGCGGTGGCTTTGCCGACAGTACCATTTTACAACAACATGGCACACGCATGACAACCAACAACTTTGCGCCCGGTGGATTATCAAAACTGCAGCTTAAAGATCTCAATAACGTTTTAAGCGAAGCCAACGACCTCAATCTCAGCCTGCCCGTTACCCAGCACATTCGCGATCGTTTCGACCATTTCGTACACCAGATGAACGGTGCAGAACTGGACCACGCCGGCTTGTACCTTGAATTACAATCCCGCAACAGCGATGGCTAAAACCGCCGTCCTTCAGTCATTCGCAAAGCCTGTAAATCACCAAGATTTTTTTTCTGGCAAAGGCTGTGCCAGATTGCGAGACAGATGGTCATGAATTAACCGGCGCAGTAAATCCTCGTCGCGGTCAAGCGCCGCCTCTAAGATGCCCTGATGCTGGAGGATGTTCTCTGGGACATAAATTGTATCGCTATCTGCGTTGATCAGTTGCTGACGAAACTGCTGGTAAATAATGGAATGGGTGCGTTTGAGGGTCAAAGAACCGCAGGCATCAATTAAGGTTTCATGAAATTCCTGCTCCGCGGTACTCCATAGATCAAATAACGGCTCCAATTCTGCTTTTGAACGGGCACGCATTTCAATATGGGACAGTTTATGGTGGGCCGCAGACAGCCGCGCCTCCCAAGCGACGCCACCAAGCCGGATAGACAAGCAGGCGCCTTCGCACTCGAGCAAAATCCGCATATGGGTTAATTCATGCTGCACAACACGCGAGACTTGCGGTACGCGAAAGCCGCGCTGTTCTTTGAAGGTCACCACGCCAACCGTCGACAGCCTGAACAACGCCTCGCGGATCGTACTGGCAGAGCAGTTATAATCTTTTCGCAATTGCTCGGGCTGCAATTTTAGATCAGCAACAAATCCGCCGGCTACCAACCTCTGGTGTAATAATTTGTAAACATCAGTTTCTTCCACCATTCCAAACCTTTCATATTGAAGTTGTTTTTAAATAAAAATTTTCGAAATTAAAGGCCGTTATCGAAATAATCAAAAAATACAATATTCTCTTGCTGAATATTGTTCCCGCGATTACCATTTGCGACAGCGATAACAAAAGCCGCATTTGGCTGAAACTGTTCGCGAACAAGTGTCTTGGGAGGACAATATGAATCTATTGAAAAAGGCAGCATGTGTTGCTGGCGTGGCAGCCTTGGCGGCGTCCACTGCTCTAACGGCATCAGCAGCGACAACAAACCTGCGAATCCAAACTCACTTTTCTGAAGAAAGCCCGAACGGCAAACTTGCAGCAGAGTTCATTGACAATATTCAAACAATGTCCGGTGGCGACGTGACCATCGAGATGTTTTATTCGTCGTCCGTTGTTACCTCTGTGGAAACCTTTGACGCCGCAGCTACAGGCATTCTTGATTGCGATATGACCGGTGGTGCGTATCAAACTGGTAAAAATCCTGCATTCCAGTTTGTCGGTGACATCATGGGCGGTTATGATTCGCCTTGGGATCAGTACAGCTGGCTCTATAATGGCGGCGGATACGAAGCGGCCCAAGATCTGTACAACAAATATGATATGCAGTTTATTGGCTGGTGGATTCCAGGCATGGAAAGCCTGTCCTCGTCCAAGCCGATCCGTAACGCGGAAGATTTCAAAAACTGGAAATTCCGCTCGCCTCCAGGATTGGCGACAATGGTCTTTGCAAACCTTGGCGCATCCCCGATCGTGATGGATTTCACAGAAATCTTTACCGCATTGGAAACCGGCATCATCGATGGTGCGGATGCATCGAACATTGCAACCAACGTGAGCCTTGGCCTGTATGACATCGTCAAGCACACCAACTATCCCGGCTTCCATTCGATGCCATCTGACCACCTCGCTTGTAACAAAGCCGTTTGGGATGCAATGCCAGAAAGCCACCGTCGCATTATCTCAGTTGCGATGGAATCGTTGGCGTTTAAAACTTCTATGCAGGTTGGCAAAGGCATGACCGCTGCAGCCTCTAAAATGGCGGCAGAAGGTGTGACACTGCACGACTGGTCACCCGAAGATCGCGCCAGCTTCCGTGCCGCAGCTCAAGCCGCTTGGTCTGATTTTGCGACCACACCAGAAGCCAAAGCACTTTTGGCCAGCCACATCAGCTATCTGACAGAGCTCGGTCTGGTTGACTAAGCCCTTCTAACGAAGTTGAACCCCAAGTCAGGGCCTTATCAGGCCCTGACTTTTTTAAGATATCCATCCAAAGGTGTATTGGGCTTCCCAATGGAAATAACCAAAATCACCAGCCACATTCTGCAATATGCGCTGCCACAAGTTTTGGGATATTCCCAACAGTTCTATCAAAAGCGTACAGCCCACCTCATCGAAGTTGAGACAGATGAAGGCATCTCCGGTTGGGGGGAATGTTTTGGGCCCGGCAATATAGCCTTGGCGAATCGCACAATTGTCGAACATGTGATCCAGCCGCTGATCTTGGGTATGGACCCGATCGATCGCGATGTAATCTGGCACAAAGTCTATAATCTCACCCGTGACCACGGTCAGAAAGGTATGCCGTTGCAGGCCCTGTCAGGGGTCGACATTGCCTTGTGGGACATTGTCGGCAAGGTCTCTGGACTTCCCCTATATCAATTATTGGGTGGAGCCCACAGACGCCAAATCCCGGTCTATGGCTATGGCATGATGCTGCGACAAGAAGGTATCGCCGACCTCAAAGCGCGCTTTGCAGACGAGGCGCTTGCAATCCAGCAAAGCGGATTCGTCGCCACAAAAATGAAAGTCGGGCTTGGCCCCAAACCAGATTTGGAACTTGCCACCGCCGTTCGCAAGGCCGTGGGTGATGATTACCGTTTTATGGTCGATGCCAATCACTGTTACACTACCAGCGATGCCTTTTATGTTGGGCGCGGGTTGGAAGATTTAGATGCCTACTGGTTTGAAGAACCAATCGCCCCGGAGGATCATGACGGATACCGCGAATTGCGCGCCGGCCTTAAGATCAATATCGCTGGAGGAGAGGCGGAGTTTAATCGTTGGGGATGGCGTGCTCTGCTGGAAACAAGAGGCTTGGATATTGCACAGCCCGAAGTTTGCGCTTTGGGCGGCATTTCAGAATATTTGCGGGTACTGGCCTTGTGCCACGCCCATTTTACCCCGGTGGTGAATCATGTCTGGGGCTCGGCCATCGCCGTGGCCACCAATATGCATCTGTTGGCAGCCATGCCAAATTTGCCAGGCGGGCTGCACCCATGGGAACCCATGTTGGAATTTGACACCACGGATAACAAATTTCGCGATAATCTGCTACAAGAGCCGCTTAATATCCAGAATCAGGTTGCATCCAATAACGGGTATGTAGCACTTCCGACCGGCCCCGGACTGGGTGTGACGCCTGACCGAGACGTCTTGAACCACTACAACATAAACAATTCCTAGTTTGACCACAGGCTCAAAGGAGTATCACCGTGCCCGAAACCAAAATAAATCACAAAGAATGGTACGTGCCGATTGCGTTCATTTTGTGCTTTGGCTGGCTGGCCTGGCACTTTCCATTTTTCACGCTTGATTTTATGACACCAGAAGATCCTTCGCTTCTTGAGCAGCTTTCAAGCCAAATGATGCGCAATGATGTCACCCCTAACCTGCCAGGGTTGTTCGGGGGTTATGCCGATATTGTTGACTGGACTGCGCTTATTGCGATGCCTATTTTGTTTATTATCGGGGTCTTGACCGTAGAAAGGGCGCGTATGGAAACCGAAATCTGGCGACCTGTAGACCGTGTCGCTGTCTTTATCGGCCGGGTCACGATGGTTCTGATCAGTGCACTGACCACAGTGATGATATATGAGGTCTTTTTGCGCTATGTTGTTGAAGCGCCAACGCTTTGGGCCAATGAACTGTCACTTTGGGTGGCAGGCTTTATCTTTTTATTTTCCGGGCTCTATGCAATGCAGCAACGTAGTCATATTCGAATTTTCATCATCTATGATGTTTTACCGCGCTTCCTGCAGCGGACCTGTGATGTACTTTCTACAACGTTGATTGTCATATTTGCTTTTTCATTGTGTTACGGCGGTTATGGAGAATCGTTCACAAAGTTCTATACTTGGGAAACCTTTGGTACGGCATTTGATCCCCCAATTCCCGCGACCTTGAAACCCGCTATCCTCGTGGCGGTAGCACTCGTCGCGTTACAAGCCGTATTAAATTTGGTCTCCGATTGGAATATTGAGCCAGTAAAACACACTGCAGCGGATGATATTGACAAAGAAGAGCTTGAAGCCATCAAACGTAGTGTAGGATCAAACTAATGGATATCGGAACAATTTCACTTCTCCTGCTCTTAGGGCTTTTCTTTCTGTTGGCGATTGGCATGCCACTGGGCCTTGCCTCTGCGATCCTTGCAGTATTTGTCCTGG
The DNA here is from genome assembly GCA_002336405.1 of Rhodobacteraceae bacterium UBA1957. Lineage (GTDB taxonomy): Bacteria > Pseudomonadota > Alphaproteobacteria > Rhodobacterales > Rhodobacteraceae > CPC320. Next base: position 6,292 of record DDEJ01000157.1, on the reverse strand, counting down.
TAATGAAATTTGAGCCTGCACTTTTGTCAAACCCACTAAGTTTTGGGTGCCCCGACTGGTACACTGAGGCCAACCCCGGAGCGAGATGTATCCTGACCGGCAGGCCCGGGGCGGGTCCGCTCAATATCTTACAACAAAAAATTTATGGCGTGCTTACCAGCTATGTGCTGATTTCAGTCCCACTGTTTATTTTTATGGCGTCACTTCTAGAAAAATCCGGCATCGCCAAAGATATGTATGCGTCCCTAAATGTATGGCTCAGCAGAACTCGGGGCGGCATCGCCATCGTAACTTCGATCATGGCCGTTATCATGGCCGCCATGTCAGGCATTATCGGTGGTGAAGTTGTACTTTTGGGCCTGATTGCCCTGCCACAAATGCTAAAGCTGGGGTATAATCAAAACCTTGCGATTGGCACGATTTGCGCCTCAGGCTCGCTTGGCACAATGATCCCCCCCTCGATCGTGTTGATCATGTATGGGCTAATTACAGAAACCTCGATCAAGGCGCTGTTCACGGCCGCCTTTTTGCCAGGATTTATGTTGGCAAGCTTTTTCATTATCTACATCATCATCCGCACCCAGTTGCGGCCCGAAGATGCGCCTTTGCCTGATCCCGAGCCCGGCGAGCCTGAGGGACGTGAGAAATCGGTACTGTTTGCCACATTCCTCACCATTTTGGTTGCAGGATTTTCCTCGGTGCTGTTTTTGCGGGTGTTGTTTTTCACTGTTACTGGGCAAAATGCCGACTTGGGTGACACTGTAGACCCTATTGTCTGGGGGACGCCAGACTATGTGATCTGGTTTGCGGCCTCAACAGGCATCGCCCTGCTGTTGCTGTTTTTTATCTTTGGTCTCGAACGCACCAAACTCGCCTGGTCAATGGGCAAGGGCTTGGTCCCGCCCATCGTGGTTATCGGTGTTGTCCTAGGGTCGATATACGGCGGCATCACTGGAATTACTGAGGCTGCGGGTATGGGTGCCGTTGCCGTTTTAATTATTGCGACCCTACGCGGTGAAGCCAATTTCGAGCTGATTTGGGACAGCTTGATGCGTACGATGAAATCAACCGGGACCATTATCTGGGTCACCATGGGCGCCGCGGCGCTGGCGGGTGCCTACACAATCGCCGGCGGACCACGCTTTGTCGCAGACCTTATTGTCGGCTCAGAAATGCCCACAATGTTTGTGCTGTTGTCGATGATGTTTATCTTATTAATTATGGGTGCTTTTATGGACTGGGTGGGCATTGTTTTACTGATCATTCCAGTCTTCCTGCCCATCGTTATGCGCTTACCGATTGAAGAAATTGGCGTTTTTGGTCAATTGGAGCCAAGACATGTCGCAACCTGGTTTGGCGTGCTGTTTTGTATGAATATGCAAGTCAGCTTCTTGTCGCCCCCGTTTGGTCCGGCGGCGTTTTATCTCAAATCAGTGGCACCGCCGCATATCTCGCTGACCGATATATTCAAAGGCTTTCTGCCATTCATCGGCATACAGCTTGTCGCATTGACCGTGTTATTGCTGTGGCCGTCGATCATAACGGTTCTGCTGTAACGCACTGAAACGGCGCGTGTGCGGGGCCTGTGCTCCGCGCGCGCTCGCGATGTTATAAAAGACCACAAGACAGATGTGCGCCGGACACTTGGCGCGTACCGAGGGAACAACCATGGACTTTATCCGACTGGACGCCTCCGACAACGTCGTCACCGCGACCCATGCACTGGAAGCCGGCACCATCATAGAAGACCTGCGCACAATGGGCCTTATTCCGTCCGGCCATAAAATTGCCACCAAAGCCATAGGCAGTGGCGCTGAGGTGCGTAAATATGCGCAGCTGATCGGATATGCCTCGCAAAACATTGCAGCGGGTGATCACGTGCACACGCATAATGTAGAATTTCGCAATATCGATATGGCTTATGAATATTGCAATGACCTACGCCATCTCCAAAAGGTGCCACACGACCGACGCGACAGTTTCATGGGCTTTCGTCGCGAGAATGGCACTGTCGGTACTCGCAATTACATCGCCGTTGTCACATCGGTGAATTGTTCGGCCACCGCCGCCCGAATGATTGCCAACGCCTTCACCCCTGAGGTGATGGCTGATTATCCAAATGTTGATGGTGTCGCTGCCTTTGTGCATGGAACCGGTTGCGGCATGGCCGGTGATGGCGATGGCTTTGAAGCACTGCAACGGGTGATGTGGGGCTATGCCCGCCATCCCAATCATGCCGGCGTGCTGATGGTGGGGCTAGGGTGTGAAATGAACCAAATCGACTGGCTGCTTGAGGCCTATGGGCTCAAACAGGGGCCCCTGTTTCAAACAATGAACATTCAATCTGTGGCGGGCCTGCGCCGTACGGTTGAATTGGGCATCCAAAAAATAAAAGCCATGTTGCCGCTGGCCAATCAGGCAACGCGCAGTTCGTGCCCGGCGTCTGAGTTGAAAGTTGCGCTGCAATGTGGTGGCTCTGACGCTTGGTCAGGGATCACTGCCAACCCGGCTTTGGGGTATGCCTGTGACCTGCTGGCCGCACAGGGCGGCACCGGTGTTTTGGCAGAAACCCCCGAAATTTATGGAGCAGAGCATTTACTTACGCGCCGCGCGATTGACCAAGGCACCGGCGACAAGCTGATTGGATTGATCCGCTGGTGGGAAGATTATACCGCGCGCAACAAAGGCAGTATGGATAACAACCCAAGCCCCGGCAATAAAACTGGCGGTTTAACCACAATTTTAGAAAAATCGCTTGGCGCGGCGGCAAAGGGGGGCACCAGCCCCTTGATGGGCGTCTATAAGTATGCCGAGACGGTCACCGCCCGTGGTTTTACCTTCATGGACAGCCCGGGCTATGATCCAGCCAGCGTCACCGGGCAGATTGCTGGCGGATGCAATCTGGTGTGTTTCACCACCGGGCGCGGCTCTGCGTTTGGCTCCAAACCCGCCCCCACAATCAAAGTTGCAACCAACAGCACAATGGCAAAGCGCATGGTCGAAGATATGGATGTAGACGCTGGAACCATGCTGAGCAATGGCGACACTCTGGAACAAAAAGGCCAAGAAATATACGACTTGTTTTTACGCGTGGCCAGCGGCGAGCAATCAAAATCTGAGCGGCAGGGCTTGGGCGATTACGAATTTGTACCGTGGCAAATCGGAGCTGTGATGTGAAACGCGTCTTGGTGATAGGCAACGGTTTGATCGGAGCCAGACATGCAACTTTGGTGCAACAGCATCCAGACTGCACATTGATTGGGGTCGTCGAACCGAATACAGATCTGCACAGAGATGCCGATGTGCGTTACTTTATTAATCTCGCAGAGGTCACCGCCGATGTTGATGGCGCGATCATCGCCACACCGACGCACCTTCACAGCGGCCATGGTATTGATGCGGCGCAGCGGGGCTGGGATATCTTGATTGAAAAGCCAGTGACCGCAACTCTGCAAGAAGCCACTCAACTGGCCCAGGCCGTTCAAAAATCAGGCGTAGCAAGCCTTGTCGGACACCATCGACGCTATCACCACAGCGTTCAGCATCTCAAGAAAATGGTTGGTAACGGAGAGATCGGCACACCTATCACTGCGACAATGATCTGGGCGATGCGCAAACCTGATGCGTATTTCGAGGAAAACTGGCGTACAAAATCTGGCAGCCCTGTCATGATCAATCTGGTGCATGATATTGATATTCTACGATTTGTATTGGGCGAAATTATCGACATCACAGCCGTTGGGGCAGCCCATATCAGAGCCACCCACCGTATTGAGAGCGGCGCGGTTGCAATGCTTTTTGCCTCGGGGGCAACTGCCGCTATCAGCTTTGCCGACACAACACCCAGCCCGTGGGGCTTTGAGGCGGGAACAGCCGAAAACCCTCATATAGCAGCCAGCGGTCAGGATATGCTTTGGTTAACCGGCACGCGCGGGGGGGTTTCTTTCCCATCGATGACCAAATGGTCTGGTGCTGAAGACTGGTCCCAATCCCCAACAGCCGAGCCCTTAAACATCGCCAACACCACACCGCTGCGGCGACAACTGGATCACTTTGTCGAAGTGATGGAGCGAAAGAGTGAACCTTTGATATCGGTTTTTGATGCACAGAAAACTTTAGAAATAACGCTTAAGCTCGAAGAATTACTTTGCCAAAAGGTCTACAATACGGCGGTGGCAGCTAATCTTGCGAAGCTACCAACCCAAGTTAAGCATTAGAAAGAGCCCTAAAATGACACCCCATAAGGGCCAGACCCAGCCCATGCTGACCTGTCGCAGATACCTCAAAACGGAATTTACGCTAAACCGGCAAGTCGCTGCGGTGATTTTCGACATATCTGGTTACTAAGTATGGCTTTGCGCGCACCGGCGAACAGTGAAAACCCCAACCTTGGCATTGCGATGATGCTTGGCGCTTACTTCTTGTTTTCGCTGGTGGATACCTCAGTCAAATGGTTGCTCTACGCAGGGCTGGCCTCGTTTCAACTTGCCTTCATGCGCTATGCGTCGCATTTTATTATCAGTATTTTCTTAATCGCACGCGGCGGCATCACCCGGGATCGGTTTGCCACCGATCATTTCGGTCTTGTGATGTTCCGGGCATTTTTACTGGTCAGTGCAACCGCGTTAAACTTTATCGTGCTGCGCTATCTGTCGTTAACTGTTGTTTCGGCGATCATGTTCTCTGCGCCGATTGTCGTGTGTTTGCTGTCTTGGCCCATGCTGGGTGAACGGGTTGGGCCATGGCGATGGTTTGCTATCTGCTTAGGTTTTTTAGGTGTTATCGTGGTCAT
>DDEJ01000157.1:0-1083 GCA_002336405.1 Rhodobacteraceae bacterium UBA1957 | reverse complement strand
ACACGCCGGTTGTCAGGGATTGTCGCAACTGAAACCATGCAATTTTATATGGGCCTTCTGGGCACAGTCAGCCTGCTGCCAATGGCGATCTGGACATGGGTCACGCCGCAATCGTTACTGGAATGGGGTTTGATGTGCACCCTTGGGGTCTGGGCTTGGGCAGGTCATGATTTACTGACCCGCGCGCATGGGTTCGCGCCCGCCAACACACTGATGCCCTATACCTATAGTTTTTTGATTTTTCTCACAATTGAGAGCTATCTTGTGTTTGCTGATATCCCCGACAGTATGACCTTGACCGGAGCAGGGATCATTATGCTGTCTGGATTGATCATCTGGAAACGTGCGCAAATCCGACAAAGCGACACCTGACCATGACATCCCGGCGCTACCGGGACTGAGATCCACAAACAGACATCCCTTGCGGGGCGTCCCAATGCATAACAAACCGGCCCAACTGCTTGGGATCCTCTGGCGGGCGGTAAAGTTTATGTCCTTTGTATCATTGGGTCGCAGCCAGCGTGGCGGCCGCACTGACAGGTGAGCCATTATTTTTCAAGAGAAGCAATCAAACCATTTCCATGAGCGCCGCACAGGCGGCACTCGGCAGTCCAAGACTGTAAAGCCGATTTTCGGAGTGCTGAGCGCAGTGATTTTTCGCAAGCAAGATGTTCCGTCCCCGATGACCACATAGACCTGCGTCGTTTTGCGCTTTTTCTGGCGAGATCGGTGCTGGGGGGATATTTAGACGGGCGGCACCAATGTGTGTTCGACGTCATAGCCAAGCGACAACGACACCAAAGATACCAGCGGCCATTTAGGCGCGTGACGAACCTGCGTGGGTCTTGGCTGAACGCCATGCAACCACTGCCCAGACTGTTTGGAAATGGCGCAAACGCGCCAGTGTTCAGGATCGCAGCCACACACTCTTACCGTCGTCAGACCGCCCTGACACCGTTTTAGCCCGCCCTGACACCAGCGCAAGAGATCGTGGCGGTTGCTCTGCGTGAAACGTTACTGTGGTCACTGGACGATCCAATAGCCGTGGTGCGCGAGTTTCTGAACCCGACTATGTCTCGTTCG
>DDEJ01000010.1:30344-31520 GCA_002336405.1 Rhodobacteraceae bacterium UBA1957 | reverse complement strand
ACTATAAAAGAAACATAATCACAAACAGCCAATGGCCAGTCCATAAGAAAAATAAACTCTCAGGACTTTAATATATCAATAAAACAGCACCTTCAAATATTCAACTTTGGGATGATCGGACTGCCGAATATAAAAATAAGCATCTGATATAAAATTGGGCGTAATCCCCGGATACCAAGAATCGTGTGGAAAATATTTTTACACTACTTGGCTTTCTAAGAAGCTTCCAAACTAAAATCTATTCTCCAGCGGTGGGGTCAAACGCATAGGGATTACTGTTGGAAAAGCACATTACACGGTGACTTTATTTGTCACATCCCGTTAGATCGCATAACTATTTGTCAAACAATTGCCGATTTGATTTTGTGCCATTGTTTCATGGCTTGCAAGGGCGTTTTGCTGCCCAAAGCTGATTGTGCAAGCGGGTGGTTGTAAAGCCAGACTTAGCAGTGCAGCGTCATCCCCAGCTTATCGCCTGATCGAACATGCTGTCTTTGCAGCACGTCCTCGATAGGGCCGTTGAACCGCTCAACCGTGCCATTGGTTTGCGGCGATCTTGGTGGGGCAGCCGGGGATCAATACCGAGAGTTGAGCAAAGCGTTTCAAACGCGCGCTGCCGTGTTGCCGGCCGCCCGGGCACGCCAAAAAGGTGGTCGGTGAACGCCTTGCCATACCGGTTAAAATGGTGCGGATACGGATTGGACATGCACGTTTCTGGTCGCCTAGACAGCGCCGGGCAGTTGCGGCTGTCTTGTGGCGATACATGGCAACGAAGACCCATTAGGTGGCCCAGTTGATTGCCACAATAAGATATCCCCGCGACTTTTTTGACCATGTGTGGCGGGTATTTCACGTCAATGTGGGCATATCCGGGCTTATACGCTTTAGATCCACTGTGCTTAGATGTGGCATTCTAAGCCTTACGGTCACGAAGATGTCCCAGACCATGCCGACGCAGACAAGGGTCTAGACCCGAACGAGACACAGTCGGATTGAGAAGCCCGCACACCATCGCCAATCGATCATCTGGCGACACCCGTCAAATGTTGCACAGAGCCACCGCCATGGCCTCTTGCGCTGGTGTGAGGGTGGTCCGAAGACAGTGGGGGCTGTGTGGCTATGATCCTGAACATGTCGCGTTTGCGCCATTTCCAGACAGTCTGCTTAGGCGTTCTG
>DDEJ01000010.1:26430-30015 GCA_002336405.1 Rhodobacteraceae bacterium UBA1957 | reverse complement strand
GGCGTTCTGTGGCGTTCTGCCACGACCCACGCAGGCTCATCACGCGCCTGAATGGCCGCTGGTATCTTTGGTGTCGTTGTCGCTCGGCTATGACGTCGAACAAACATTGGTGTCGCCCGTCTGAATATGCCCACAGCACCGATCTCGCCAGAAAAAGCGCAGAACGACGAGGACCTATATGATCATCCGGGATGGAACACTTATTTTCAACGTTTCTGGCCATTCAACATTCATTTGCGCGTTAAAGGTTTCCTTAAAGACAGCGCTATCGGCCCAATCGATTACCCTCGGCTTCCCATAACAAAGTCACAATATCTCTCCGCCAATTGGGCCCGTTGTTCAAACATATCGTCCAACCAATGATTTTTTCCCAAACCCAAAAGCGTATGATCAACGTAACGGTCAACTAAATACGCATCAACTGGCGGGCTTTGATGCACACACCATGTTTTAAATATGGTCCGAAAACTCTGCGTTGTAACGTCACCAAATTTCTGAAAATTTCGTCGCAATATTTCAGCCCCTAGCGGCCCATGGCCATCAACAGAAAAGACAAAAGTCTCATTTTTCCGCTGGTCGTATAATGCACGAAGCGCCTCACAAAACCGCTCTGGTAATTTACTTTCATACATGTGCGAAGATTTCATAGCTCCGGTTTGTTCTGTATCCGCGTTACGCTCAGGCAAGGCCCACACCCCACTCTCGAGATCGAAATGCTCCCACCGCATGTTGGCAACAACGTCAAGTCTGTGGACAGTCACAACGGCCACGGCCATGGCCAGCTTGACGGCTTTGGTAAAGGGCGCATCCTCAAGCCATTCCAGTAATTCCGGCAACTGGGTATATTCAAGCGTCGTCGATTGGCTGGTTTTAAGCCGCAATAGATCTTCGGGCGGTTTGCTTGGGCAAGGGTTGGTGTCGATCAGCTTGTCATCAACAGCCTGATCGAGCACCTCGGAAATATAATCTAACAAGTGATCCGCCAAAGCCCGGTGCGTCATAAACAGCGGCTCCATAAACTTTATGATCATAGTGCGACGTATTTTGTCGACCGGTAATGTGCCGATATGCTGTTCAGTATGCATCTCATACAGGGTGATTGGGCGGCGGGCGCTTGCAGGTTCTGGCCAGCGATTTGCGTTTTTCTGAGTATGATACCATTGGCGATAAACATCATCAAAGGTTGCCGTTTCACGGGTGCGTTGAAGTCCAATTTCAATGCCTGAAAAATGACCTTCTAACTCTTCTGCATTTCGGCTGTTTGCCAGACCAAACTGCAAGCTCTCCAACGAGCATTGACCTTGTAGCAATAAACGGTCGGCACATCGGGCGATTTCAACTGCGGCAGAAAGCGAAATTGCCGGAAAGTCGTTGATATCCAACCAAGTTGTTTGGCCATTGATATCAAGGCGTATTTGAAAAATTTTACGGCCGTTCAAAAAACCCCAGACGAACAGCTTTTGTCCGCAACGAACGCGGGTGCTGTTATCTTGCGGTTTCCATTTGCGCAGTTGTGTGTCTGTCGAAAATTGCAATTTAGAACATTCCCCATTGGGTTTTTGGTACGGTTTCTTGATGTTTATGACAAGATATCCAATGGCGACAGATCGTATATTCCAATTGAAGCGTCAGCTAAATTAGAATGATGCAAACTCACAAAGCCGCGGTTGGAACACACGCAAGCACTGAGGAACAAAGCCTCTTGATCCCATGCTCGGCCAGATAGGCAGCCCAAGAACGCCAGATGCATTAACCATCTCCGGCACGGGCAATTTCGGCGTCGCTCAGCGGCTCACGTCGTAGCATGCTCCAATCGCCCGCCGGGGTGCGCGCCCAACAAAGACGCTCCCAACTGCCATCTACAAGCTGTTCCCACCACCAGTTTTGCGGGGTTAAATCATCGGTCCAGATATAGGCCATAAGACAGGGCTGCGTATTGGTTTTAAGTTCATGCACCTGATGTGGCACCGTGATGGAAAAATCGTCCTTTCCCAAATGCCGAGTTTTTGCAGAGCGACCGTGCCGAATATCGACAGATCCTGACAAAACATAATAGAGCTCAGTTGCAGCATGCTGGTGCAAAGGATAGGTTACATTGGGTGCCATTAAAAAAAGTCCCAAATACAAAGTTTCAGTGTGAAACAGACCATTTCCACCCACCAACTGCGCCGCAACCAGCCCCTGATTGAATGCGGCTGGTGTCGAATTGCCACGAAAAATTTGATACCAGGAAACCTGCGGAAAAAAGAATTTAAACACCTGAGCGAGTGGTTGCACAGACATGGTCGCCGTAAGATCTGGCAAATATTCGGCGACAGCGTCTGGAAGGCCAGGTTGCGTCGGGGCCTGAGGCGCCGGCATTGTGATCTTACAGTCTGCAAAATCGTCAATAAAACACTGCAAAACCGGTGCATTATGCAACTGCGGTGAAAGTGTTTCCCGTAAAGCCGCTAATATTTCAACTTTAACGTCCACAGTATTCAAATCTATCCTCCTGTTCACACGCACCGCATTTGTACTTTCCAAATTTAATGCTCGCTCGTCCCAATATCAGAACGTTTCGTCAGGGGTGTCAACTCCCGTGCGGCAACCGAGAGAAATATACACTGTAGTATCATCTCTTTTTAACGCGTAGAGTCTGTTAGGGCGTTATAAGCCTCCCTATTTGTTTAAGGCGATCGCGCGTGCTGCACTCTAAGCAACTGTCCCACCAGACCCCAATCAATTCGGTTTTGGGAATAGGATTGATGGCGTCGGCCATGTTTTGCTTTGCTATTGTCGACACGCTTGCAAAACTCTTAACCGATAGTTTTCACCCGCTGCAAATTGTTTGGATGCGTCAATTAGGATTGTTCGTCGGAGTGGCCGTCTATCTGATTGTCCGAGGCCCCAGCGCATTAAAATCAGCTAACCCTTTTTTGCAAATCGTCAGAGGCGCTGCCGCGGCATTATCAGCCACACTTTTTATCTTTGGCATCGCACATATCGCTCTGACCGACGCCACAGCCATTACATTCGTCGCCCCCTTATTTGTAACAATATTAGGGGCAACGGTGTTAAGAGAACCCGTTGGCATCCGACGTTGGTCGGCGGTTTTTGTCGGCTTCGTCGGCACGATTATCATTGTAAGACCCGGATTCGAAAGCTTTCACCCCGCATATTTTCTGATCTTTACAGCTGCTTTTTTATTTGCAGTACGTCAGGTTGTTTCACGGCATTTAAGCAATATGGATAAAACCGCCACAACGGTGGCCTATACTGCGTTCGCTAGTTTTTTAATGATCGGCGTGTTCCAACCAGCGGTTTGGATTACCCCACAGACCGGGGTCCATATCGCCATGATTTTCCTAATGGCAACATTGGGCGGTGCCGGAGAGTTTCTAGTGATTAAATCTTTGGAGATGGCCACTTCTGTTAGCGTTGCGCCCATGCATTACACGATGATTATTTGGACCTCTTTATACGGCTATCTCATTTTTGACAAAATACCCGATACATTGTTCTGGGTTGGGACAATTTTGATTATCATGTCAGGACTATACGTTCTTGCCCGCGGAAAGAAAAACTGACCCCTCCGCACGATAT
>DDEJ01000010.1:17815-26079 GCA_002336405.1 Rhodobacteraceae bacterium UBA1957 | reverse complement strand
CCCCCCCACTGTACACATTGTATCGTGCCCAAATTAGATGATTGCGTATAAGGTCGCACGATTACCGAACCTCCAGAGACGCCGGACCGTCAAAACGGATCTCGCACAGTAGGCCCGCGCCTAATCGATGGGTAAAACAGCTTTTTGTGCAGGCCTAAGACGGCACGATGACACCCAACAATCACCGCTGTCCTTTTGCCCCAAGTGTCATTACGCTATCTATCATTAAACGTGCCTCCCTTTGACCCCGGATGCAAAATTTGATGCAGGTTCAGTTCTATAACGGGTTGGGTTCGGCCTGATCCCAAGGATTGGCAAATCCCGCCGCACCATGTAAGTTTTGCTGTCTCAGGGCGGTGGCAGCCGCCGAAAAAACTGTGCAAAACGGATACGTAAGGACAATATAAATGAATACAAAAGACATTCTGGACAGGTTGATCGCTTTCGATACCGTCAGTCAAAACTCGAATATGGCGCTGATGCATTACATCGAGCAGCTGCTAAGCGAGGCCGATATCAAGACGACGTTGATCCCGAACGCACAGGGCACAAAGGCCAACCTTTTGGCCACCATAGGTCCCACCGACAGCGGAGGTGTCATGCTGTCGGGCCATACCGATGTGGTGCCTGTCGAAGGTCAAGTCTGGAGCAAGCCAGCATTTAAACTCACCTGTTCGGACGGTAAATATTTCGGTCGTGGCACAACAGATATGAAGGGTTTCGTCGCCTGCGCCATCGCCGCTGCCCTCAAGGCAAAGCAGCGGCCGCTGAAAGCGCCACTGCACCTTGCGTTTTCCTATGACGAGGAAATTGGCTGTCAGGGCGTGCGCTCGATGATCGATCTGCTGCAAAAGGCGCCAGTGCGTCCGGCGATGTGTATCGTCGGCGAGCCTACAAGTCTGACCGTCGCCACCGGCCACAAGGGCAAAATTGCGATCAAAGCGCGCTGTATTGGCCGCGAGGGGCATTCTGCACTGGCACCACTGGCGTTAAACGCGTTGCATCTGGGTTGTGATTTTGTCACTGCACTGCGCGAGATACAGACCGAATTGACGCAGAGTTTCGCACATGACGATGATTATGACGTGCCCTATACCACGGTTCATGCGGCGCGGATCACGGGGGGTATTGCGTTGAATATAGTGCCCAACCTGTGTGAAGTTGACTTTGAAATCCGCAATGTCGCACAAGACGATCCCCAGCAAATTTTGGCGATGATCAAAGCCCGCGCAGAACAGATCGTCACCGTCGCCAAATCACACGCCGACGAGGCCGCGATCACCTTTGAGACGAATTTTTCCTATCCAGGTCTCAACACCCAAGGCAGCGCCGATGTGGTGCGGTTCGTCAAATCCCTAACCGGCGCAAACCACACCAAAAAGGTGGCCTTTGGCACAGAGGGCGGACTGTTCTCAGGCCAGCTTGACATCCCGACCGTTGTCTGTGGTCCCGGTTCGATGATGCAGGGCCACAAGCCCGACGAATATGTCGAAGTGTCGCAAATCCAGCGCTGTGACAACATGTTGGCGCGCTTGATCGACCGGCTGTGCGACGGGCTCTAAGCGTTACAAATTACCGGCAACTCCATAGCTGGGTGCGGCCTTTGGATCGACCGCACGATTAAGATAATCATCCATCTGCGGCGCATAATCCTGCCACAGGCTGCGCAGGGTGCCAATTGGATTGATCTCAGCCCAATCCACCCGTAAATCAACCAAAGGAAACGGCATCTTGTCGCCCACCAAAAGTGCGGCTGAATGTACCGGCCCCTCTTCGCCACCCGCCGCGACACCCGCCTCGATCGCTTGAAGCAATCGCTCGGCCAGATGCGCCGAAGGGTCGACCCCAAAGCCGTCTGATATGGCTTTGGCAACAGCTGTTGAAGATAAAAGATTGCCCGCAGCGACACAATCTGCGGCTTCACTGACCGCATGGCTGCCAAGAATATTCGCACCGGTGAAATGCGCCGTCGTGCCGCGGGCATCCACTGCCGTCAGTTGCCGGTAGCTGATATTCTCTCGATTTTTGACCACAGAGGCAATCGCACCACTTGCATCCTGCCCGACCGCCATCGCATCGAGCACCAGCGTGGCCAGATGCGGATCAGTAATATTTTGTGTGGCCACAGCCCCGACCCCAGCGCGCACATGCGGGCAGCGCGCGCCCACGCAGATAGAGGATGTGGTGATCGCCACGCCAAACATGCCCGTGCGCGCACAGCGCCCAACGATAGAAAACGTCATATGTTATCCTCTTTGTGTGTCAGGCGCCAAGCGCTGCGCCAGATATTTCTGAAAGTCATGAATTTCACGCTCCAGCCAACTCAGTTGTCCGGGCGAGGCAAACGACGACCGTGAACCGGCATAAATGCCTTCGACCACATGGCGATCCTCGCCGTTCACATGTTCGAAAAAAGCGACCAAATCCCGGATCCATGCAGCCCGCTCTGCCGCATCTGTCAACATTGCGTCCACCTCAGGCGCAATCGCAACGCCAAAGCGCACATCCACCGCGCCAACCCCTCTGGGACGCAGGGACAGATACCAAAGATGGTCTGGTGCCAGCACATACATATGGGTTGGAAACACTGTCGGCAGGATTGAGGTGTTGCGCCATTCGCCAGTCAGCCTTGTGTTATCTGGGTGGGCCTGACCATAGCGTGCCGCGTGTGTTTTTGCAAAAGTCTGATAGGTAAAACTGTCATAACTCTGGTCGGGAAACACGGTCTTATTCGGGGCAAACCAAGCCCCAACAGTGGCTTTATGTGCCACGGGGAGGTGATACCCCTCCATGAAGTTTTCGGTCAGCAGTTTCCAGTTGGTCTGCCACACATGCTCTTCGTTCAATACCGCCACATAGTGTTCCATTCCAAAGCGCGCCACCACATCATTCAATGGTGCAAGCGCCTCTTTCATGCTTTGCGCATCAGGGTTCAGCGTAATATAAATCCAGCCATTCCAGATTTCTGTGCGGATCTGCGGCAGACAGATTTTGGTTTTGTCAAACCCCACAGAATGGTTCATATGCCCCGCGCCAACCAGCTGTCCGTTCAGATCATATGACCAGGCATGATAGGGGCATGTCACCCGCGACGTCCGACCACGCCCCTGCAGCAACTGCATCATCCTGTGGCGGCAAATATTTGCATAGGTCTTGATCTCTCCGAAGCTGTCACGGATCGAAAACACCGGCTCTCCGGCGATACTAAAGGTCAGATAATCCCCAACGTCCGGTATCTCTGCGGCCAGGCCTGGGCAGACCCAATCGTGTCGGAAAATGGCATTTTCCTCTGCGCTGGCGACCTCTTCGTTCCAATAAAACGCAGGCTCGGCGCCGCGGGCCTCGGTCATTGGCCCCGACGCAGTGCGTTTGAGCTGCGCCAGAATTTCATATGCTGATGTCATGGCCGGCTCCTTAGTCGGGGATAACCGCTGTCACTTCGATTTCAACAACCCATTCAGGGCGCGCCAAGGCTGGCACCACCAGCCCGGTTGAACACGGGTGTACCCCCTTAAGCCATTTGCCCATTTCTTGATACACCGCCTCACGGTAACGGACGTCTGTGAGATAGACGACAATCCTGCAGATACTGTCCAGTGTGGTGCCCGCCTCTTCCAGCAGGAGTGCTATATTCTGCATGGTCTTTTCTGTCTGCCGCGTGGCAGAGCCGATATGCAGGCTTTCACGGCTGTCTAAATCCTGACTGACCTGTCCACGCAGAAAAACCATCGTCCCGCGCGCCACCACTGCTTGGGAAAGGTCATTATTAATGTCCTGTTCGGGATAAGTTTCTTTTGTATTAAAGGGTCGGATGCGTTTGTGTAATGTCATAAATTGATCTCTTATAAAGTGTGAAATTATCCCTGACGGAGTGTTTTAACCTTCTGGGCACCCCAGACGTTGTCCGACAATTTGGCAGCACCATGGGCAAGATCCAAGGGCCCATTCCAATCAAAATTGCGATAAACTGCAGCCAATTGCGCAAAGGGCGGCGACTGGGCAAACAGTTGGAACGTCAACCGGTGGCCGGCGTAATCGGAATTCAGCAAATCGCGGGCGAGGCCCAATAATTTTCGCCGATCTTCGGCAATCCAGTCGTCATTGATCGTGTAGAATTTTTCCAACCACGGCTTGGTCTCCGGGTGGGCAAAACTGGCCGCATCTGGCGTAACACAAATTTGCCCACCGCAGAGTTCGCGGGCCATATGCATCATCCGGGGTAGATTGCTCAACGCGTGGACCCGGCCAGACATCAACATCGACTGGTTCGGCATCAGCAATCCGTTGGGGCTTTTTTGCGCGGTTGCGATCGCAGCCGTCAAAAAGGCATCGATCCCCTCGCGCCAAACCGCAAGCTCCGACAGTTTCTCCTGTACAGCCTGCTGTTTTTCCAGACCAGTCTGGCGTACATTCCACAGCGCCGCACCAATAATCATATCAGCATAAGACAGAGTGCGCTGCACAAACGGAAAAGCGGAATATCGGTGTAATGTGGCACGAATAAAGCTGGCGGCTTTTGTGTGTTGATAAAACAGCACATCTTCCCAAGGCACCAGCACATCATCAAGGATCATCAGCGTATCGATCTCGTC
Organism: Rhodobacteraceae bacterium UBA1957; assembly: GCA_002336405.1. Lineage (GTDB taxonomy): Bacteria > Pseudomonadota > Alphaproteobacteria > Rhodobacterales > Rhodobacteraceae > CPC320. The sequence goes on along the minus strand of DDEJ01000010.1, from coordinate 21,487 downwards.
AACGCGATTGGACAGCGGGTAATCCTCAGCGGGGGCACGGCCGGCAAATCCGGTGCGGCAAATATGTTTGACCCCCGGCGCGTTCATTTTCACGATACATCCCAGCGCATAGTCAGACAGCTCGGAATTGCCCCAATTGGCAATCGTCGGTTTCAAAAACGCTTGGTTGGAATAGGCCGCCGCAGTCTCGTATTTGGCACCCCGAATAACAATGCCCGCATCGGTTTCTTTAACCACATGAACCAGCATATCCGGATCCTGATCCTGTGGTGCCTTTGAGCGATCGCCTTTTGGATCGGTATTGGCTGAAACATGAAACGGGTCGGCTTTGATCGCCTGACGGATATGGCGTTCAATGTTTTGGGCAAAGCGCGGGTCGATCTCGTTTAAAATGTCTTTGCCGTCCCAAAGTGACCACATCTCGCCAATGGTCTCATCGCCCATCCGCGTGACCACGCCGCCAATATCACGCGTCACCAAATCAACCGCATCGCGTTTGTCTTGCCAATCCTGTTTTTCAAAAGGCAGGCGCAGACCAATGGCAAAGCGTTCACCAGCGTCCTCATAGGTCATCGCCTCTTGCGTCTCGGATGCATGCTGCATGTCATAGATTCGCGCCCGAACATCGATGATCGGCTTGAGTTGTGGATGACCGCACAGGTTATCCACCCGCGCACCATTGATCCAGACATCGCGGCCATCTTTGATCGAGTCTCGGTAATCTTCGCCTGTGCGGATCATCTTTTGTCACTCCAGATTGAGGGGGCTAAGGGCTTGATAGCTGCGCTTGGAAAAAGCGAGAGGCGCGCGACCGGACGTCTGTGCATCCTGCACCTCACCAATAAAAATGCGATGGGTTCCGGCATCATAGGCGCTTTCAATCGTGCAGTCGAAATTTGCATTTGCCTGATCAAGGCACGGCGCCCCCGTTGCTTCGACCCGCCAGTTGGCACATGAAAAATCATAGGCAGTCAACGGGTCGCTGCGACCGGAAAAACAATCGGCCACTGGCGATTGACGGTCGTCCAAAAGATTGACGCAGAAACACCCGTTTTCCTCGATCGCCTCAACCACCGGACTGCGCCGGTTGATGCAGACCAAAACCAAGGGCGGATCGGCTGAAACACTGGCGAAGGCACTGACAGTGACGCCAAAACGCCCCGCAATGCCGTTGGTGGTGACCACCGAAACTTGGGTAACGGCCCCCGACATCGCCGTCAAAAACGGCTTGGGATGATCTTGTTGAAGCCTTTGCTGGACGGCAGACATTTAATACTCCCAATCGAAACACGTCATAATGAATGCTCAGACGGTAGACGATTCTCTGGATTAGGTAAAATTAATTGTATATTTTTAATAAATAGTTTTTTACTATAGACAGATGAACAAATACACCTTGCGCCAATTGCAATATCTCGTCGCCTGTATCGACAATCGTTCCATCGCCAAAGCCGCAAAACTGATGAACGTCTCGCAACCCACGATCTCGGTTGCGATCAGCAAGCTTGAGGCCCAGTTTGGCGTTCAGTTGTTGTTGCGCCACCATTCGCAAGGGGTCTCAGCCACGCCAAGCGCCAACAACATTCTGCCCTCGGCCCGCAGCCTTTTGGCCCATGCCGAAGACCTGCAGCGCCAAGCGATGCTTGCTGGCACAGCGATTGCGGGAGACCTGCGGCTTGGCAGCTTCAGCACCTTGGCACCGCTTATTCTGCCCGGCCTGATACACGCCTATACCCGGACTTATCCCGACGTTCACATCCACATCCAAGAGGGGACGGAAGAGCAACTGCTCAAAAAGCTCTATGACGGGCAATTGGATATCGCGATGTTATACGATGTTGGCCTGCCAGAAGACTTGCGGCGTGTCGAACTGGCGTTGCGCAGACCTTATATCGCACTGCCCTTTGGTCATCACTTGGCTGAATTCCCTGCCGTGCGCCTGTCGCAACTGGTGGACGAGCCACTGATTTTGCTTGATATAGCGCCCAGTCGGCAGTTTTTTCTGAGCCTGTTCGAAACCGCCGGTCTGACCCCCAAAATTGCCCATACCTCGCCATCACTGGAATTGGTGCGTGGTATGGTCGGACACGGGCTTGGATATTCGATCCTGGTTACCCGGCCGCACGGCGATATGACCTATGATGGTAAAAAACTGGCCATTCGCCCGCTGGAGAGCGCAACAGAAAACAGTCTGATCGTTCTGGCCAGCCTTGCCGATCTGAGGCAGACACGGCTCGTCGCCAGCTTTGAAGACGTCGCGCTGCGTTTCGCACCAGCCCGCGCAAACGGGTAGAGCAGCAGCAGAAAGGGGAATGCCTCTCACCATTAGTCAATACCGCCCACCTTTGAGGTTGTCACAGCCTCAAAACCACCCGCTTTGGGAAAAGACTAGCCCGCTCATGTTGCGGATATGCCTCAACAAAGTGTTAAAAGCCTCAAAGGCTTACTATGCCCCGTTTGCCAGACAGATACTCGTGACTAAACTTAAAAACCACAGATCGCTATGCTGAAAATTCGCAGATCAAATCTTAGAACACGCTCGCAGGCCCAAAGGACTTAGCGAGCCGTTCCAAGCGAAAAAATGCAAACCTCCTGAAATAAGCCAGCGCAATCACCCCAGCACAACGCGTGGTGCATTCTGTTCCAGTGACCTGTGCAATGCCTGCAGAGCCTGTCACCGCCGCCCCGTTGGCGTCGCGTGAAAGGGTATGCCGCGAAACTCACGCATAAATCGTGCCGCTTGCGTAATGCCAATTGCGGGCTCCGCGCAGTCTCCTTCATGCCTGTGACACGCCGATTATATCTCAAGATTTCAACCGACAGGATTTGCAATGAAACACGCCTTTTCAACGCCCAAGGCTTTAACCAGCAGTCTGATCGCACTGTCTATCACATTGTCCATCGCTAGCGGATCATGCCTTGCTGACAGCGTGACACTGATCATCACCAGCGACACCAAATCTGCCGAAAAGATCTATCTGGCAGTTTTCACCGAAACCACCCAGGCCGGTTTCCCCTCGGGCACGCCTTTTTTTACCACAAGACTGGTACCAAATTCAGCTGGTGCCATAACATATTATATACCTGACTTGCCGCCGGGTCGCCTCGCGGTCTCTGCATTTCACGATCTGAACGGCAATCAGGACCTTGATACAAATGCCCTGGGCATGCCGATCGAACCCTATGGGTTTTCAAACAATGTCCACGGATTGTTTGGTCCACCAAATTTTTCCGATGTCGCAATCCAGATTGGGGAAACCGATAGAAATCAGACAACGGCAATCCGGCTGCAGTAAGAGAGGCAAACAAATGAAAAAATCTTTAAAACAACAAAACTTAAAACAAAACTCAACACTGGATAGGCGGCAGGCACTGGGTCTTTTAGGAGCCGCCGGCACAGTCCAAATTGCCAGCCATGTCGGCTTGTCCGCCGCTTTCGCTGACCCGCTGACACTTTCTGAGCTGTTTGATATCCGGCTGCCAGACCACATAAACGAGCAGCCCCTGAAAATTTATGGAAAAATCCCACCGTCTTTGCATGGGAGCTATTACAAGGTCGGCCCCGCGTTAAGGGCGGGTTTCCCAAACGCATATCGTCATCTTTTTGATGGTGACGGGTTTGTGCAACAATTTCGATTTGGGTCAGGGACTGTTTCCCATGCCGGGCGTTTT
>DDEJ01000010.1:0-17405 GCA_002336405.1 Rhodobacteraceae bacterium UBA1957 | reverse complement strand
GCGCCCCGCATCAAAACGCCCGATGACATGAATGCTGCCAATACCAATATTATTGTCCACGGGGATCGAACAATGGCACTTTGGGAAGGGGCTTCGGCTTGGCAACTAGATCCACAGACCCTGTCGTCTATGGGGCCGGTGGACTGGGAAAAGCGCCTGACACATGCCCCATTCTCAGCCCACCCCAGCCCCGACAGGGATGGCAGTCTGTGGAATTTTGGACATGTCCCTTGGGCGGGCAAACTGATCTTGTATCACATTGGCTCTGACGGCGTGTTGAAACGCTCGGCAGTCTTACATGCCCCCGAGACTGGCATGGTACATGATTTTGCCGTCACAGATCGCTCGCTGATTTTGGTGATCCCCCCGTTCCGATATGACCCGCATCGCGCCGATCATACCAGCAGTTTTTTGGATATGCATCGGTGGCATGAGGCCCAGCCGGTTGAGATACTGGTGATCAACAAATCATCCCTTGAGATCCGGCGCAGACGTCAAATCGATCCTGGGTTTCACTTTCATCTGGGTGCCGCCCGAGAGTTTTCCGACGGCACGATTGAACTGGATATGTGTCAATATCGCGATGCCTCAGTGCTGCAAAACCTGTTTTTGGATCAGCTGACAGCCAGACCCGGCGCCCAGCCATTGCAAAAGCAGGTTCTGTTGCGCCCGGCATCAACCACAGGAACCGTCCAAACCATCCACGAGCGTCCCAGCGAATTCCCCCACAGCACGCTTGCCCACACGGGTCAAACAGACAGGCCCTATGGCTGGTCAATTGGTCTTGATCCTAAAACAGGGCTGTTTCGGTTTGCACAGGGTATCAACATGGCCACAGGTAAGGTCGATCAATTTGATTATGGCGAGGGAACCTATCTGGAAGAGCATATTTTTGTGCCTGATCCAAAGAACGCAGGCGACACAGGCTGGCTGATCGGCCTCCACCACAGTATCAGCGCGGGCACGACGCAGCTGTCGGTGTTCAATGCCTTCCAACTTTCCGATGGTCCGATCGCCACCGCACGCCTGAATCAAGCAATGCCCCCCGGGTTGCACGGCAGCTTTGCCACGACCCAAGCTTAGGGGAACAATCGGATCAAAAACAGGGAAATACCCGGAAAGGAAAACAACAAAATTACCCGCAGCACGTCGCTGAACAAAAACGGCAGCACCCCGCGAAACGTATCCGATATTTTAACATCACCAGCCATCTTATTAATAATAAAAACATTTAAACCAACCGGCGGTGTGATTAATCCAACCTCGACAACAATCAGCGTCAGGATGCCAAACCAGATCGCGGTCTCTTCGGCACTCATGCCAAACTCAAGCGTCATAATCAACGGAAAGAAAACTGGGATGGTCAGTAAGATCATCGCCATGCTGTCCATCAAACAGCCAAGCAACAGATAGAGCACCAAAATTGCAGCCACCACCACCAGCGGCGAGAACCCGCCCTCGGTAACAAAACTGGCCAAAAGCACCGGCAGCTGGGTCAAAGCTATGAAAGAATTAAAGAACTCTGCCCCGAGCAGTACCAGAAATATCATCCCCGATGTAATGGCCGTGCTCTGGATCACATCCAGCAACGCCGACAGGTCAAAGTTTTTTTGAAACATCGCCACAAGACCGGTCCCGGCCGCCCCCACAGCCGCCCCCTCGGTTGGAGTAAACCATCCCAGATAAATACCGCTTAGCATAAAGGTAAAAATTAACAAAACATGCCAGATATTACGAAAATAGCTCATTCGTCCCGCCATCGTAATCCGCTGCTGCGCCCGCCCAGAGCCTGGCACAAGGCGAACAAAAATCGCGATGGTCACGATATAGCCCAGCGCAGCCAGAATGCCGGGCACTAAGGCGGCAAGAAACATTTTGGCGATGTTTTGCTCGGTCAGGATCGAGTAAATAATCAAAATCACCGAGGGTGGGATCAATATACCAAGCGTGCCGCCTGCAGCCAGTGCTCCGGTGCTGAGCGATCCCGAATACCCCAAGCGTCGCAATTCAGGCAGCGCAACTTTACCCATGGTGGCGGCTGTCGCCAAGGACGAGCCACAGATCGCCCCAAAGCCGGCACAAGCGCCCACAGCGGCCATCGCCACGCCACCTTTGCGATGACCGAGACAAGCGCTGGCAAATTTGAACAACGCCTCGCTCATCCCGGCCCGTGAGGCCAGATTGCCCATCAGCAGGAACAGCGGGATGACCGAAAGCGAATAGTTTGAAAACAGATGCCAAGCACTGGTTTTAACCTGAGAGAAAATCGGCAGCCAACCAGCTATCATCGCGGTGCCCGCGCTGCCCACAAGCAACATGGCAAGCCCAATCGGGACGCGAAAGGCCAGCAACAAAAAGAGAAAGGGGAAGGCGACAATCCCCAGAGTTTCACGATCCATATGTTTCAGGCTTTCCGCAAAATATGGTGGGTGTCCCGGGCTGCGGTGTAAAAACAACAGATCGCAAGGATGAAAAAAGAAAATACAACTGGCAAAAACGGAATCCAGACGGAAATCTGCAACAGCATGGTTTCCTCGTTATAGCGGTACATATCTTGCGCGCCATAAAACATCCGCCATGTAAAAAATGCCGCAACCAGCCCAAAGGCCAAAGCGCTGAACGCATCCAACAGCGTGTTGACTTCTGCCGAGAAGCGCGCCGTGACAAAATCGACAATAACATTGCCCTTTTGCAGATGACAAATCGGCAAAAAAGCCGCAATCGCTACCCCGCAACCCATCTCGACCAGTTCAAAGTCACCTAGAAGCGGGCTGGAAAACAGAAACCGCCCCAAGATCGACAGGAAGCTCACAGCAACGATGACAACCAGCGTCAGACCACCAAAGACCGCCAACCCAAGCGCGACACGATATAAAACGCGCCCGAAGATATCCTTCGGGCGCGACGGAGCGTCCATATCAGGTATTTGGTCAGTCGGCATATTTCGCCACAAGACTGCGCGCGGTTTCAACCAATGCTGCGCCATCAAGACCGTCACCGTTGGCCTTTTCAATCCACGCATCCACCAGTGTGGCACCTGCGGCCTTCATCTCATCAAGCTCGGCGCCAGACAGCTCGTGGAACTCGCCACCCGCTTTTTCCGCAAGCGCCCGTGCAGGAGCCTCAAATCCATCCCAAAGCTGACCGGCCAATTTGGCCAGTGCCATGCCCGAGTTATCGTCGATCACCTTTTTCTGTGCGTCCGACATCGCTTCATATTTGGCTTTATTCATCAACAGCAGGAACGGCGCAGTATACAGGCCGCGATCACCCGACAATGTGGTGTGAGATTTGGTCAACTCATGCAGTTTGAAAGATGGCATGATTTCCCATGGCACAACCATGCCATCAATCACACCTTTGGACAGCGAAGGGGCGACCTGTGGCACCGGCATTCCCACCGGGGTCGCGCCCAAGCCACCCAGCATCTGGCTGATCACCCGTGTTGGACCACGCATTTTCAAACCGTTTAAATCCGAGGCTGATTTGACCAGCGTATCTTTGGTATGAATGGTACCCGGAGCATGAACATGGACCGCCAAGACTTTATAATCTTTTAAGTCCTCCGCCCCAATGGTCATCATATATTCATGCGCAGCCTGCGATGTTGCCTCGGCTGAGGCGGGCATAAAGGGCAATTCAAACGCCTCTAAATGCGGAAACCGGCCCGGCGTATAGCCTGCCACAGTCCAGATGATGTCGACCACGCCCTCGCGCACTTGATCTACCAGCTGCGGTGGTTTGCCGCCAAGTTGCATGGATGCATACATTTCGACCGTGATCTCGCCGTTGGATTCAGCCGTAACCTTATCGGCCCAAGGTTTGACAAATTTGGCATTCGAATTGGCCGGCATCGGCGGGAATGAATGAAATTTCAGTGTGACACTCTCTGCCACAACAGCGGCGCCCATGCTGACAGTCAGCAGGGATGTGGCGACCAGCGCCTTCCAGTAAACCATGATATTTTCTCCTCTATGTTGTGTCTCAGGCAGTTTCGGCAACGGCTTGGTATTGGTCTGCGCCTTTGGCAGCTGTCGTCGCTCTGGTTGTTGGGGGCACGACGCGCCCCGGGGATAGGTGCCGCCCGATCTCGAGCAGGCCCTCAAGCTGTGCCACGGGACGGGCAGCGGCAATATAACGATCCCGACGGATCAACAGCCCATACCCGACATAAGCGGCATAAGGCAGATTTGACAAGCCCCGGCTTTTGTCGCGAAAGACAGGAAAGGTCGTGGCTACTGGGTTCATACTGTGCGGCGTCACCCCAAGAACCGCAATACCCAAAGCTTCAAATCGGCACATCAGATCATACGACAGCGCAATGTCTGGCTGTTTTGATAAAATCAGCAGCGTTGGTCGGTCGCCAAGAACATCATCCAAAAGATACGTACAGCGATCTGTGGCCTCGACCACCGGCTGCGGCAGCATCTGTCCGACAACCGAGGTTTTGCGCGGCCGTGCAGTATGCCAGATAAACCCCGCCTCAAACCGCGGCTTGGGCTTGTATTTCATCTGCATGACATACTCACGCGCCGCAGGGAACAGTGTCAGCAATCGAAAGAGCGCCCGGGTGCCCATGCCCTGCACCCAAGACGCCGGCATCATCACTTGGCCCATGCGCAGCGCCAGACGGATCAGCGACCAAGCGTGGGGCTTGCGTTCAATTTCATAACTGGCCAACAGATCCTTAGGGCACTCCATGTGCAGCGCCTCGGCAAGTTTCCAGCCCAGATTATGCGCATCTCGCAGGCCACTGTTCATGCCCTGACCGGCGAAGGGCGGTGTCAGGTGCGCCGCGTCCCCGGCCAGAAACACCCGTCCATCTTGCCAGCGCTCGGCGATACGCGCATGAAACGTATAGACCCGTACGCGGCGAAAGGCCTCATCGCGATCGGGGCCGACAGCGGCCAGAAGCCCACGAATAAAATCGTCTTGAACGGCGGCAACGGCCGCTTCGCCAGGATGCAGCTTAAACTCGTACCGTCTGATCCCGCCCGGACCCGGCAAGGTGATACAAGGGCGGGCTGGATCACAGAACACCTCGGTGTGAAAGCAACGGTTGCGCGTGGTCTTAAGATCAACAATCAACCATGGTTCTTCAAATGTGGCACCTTGCATGGCAATTCCAAGCATCTTGCGCACTGGCGACCTGCCCCCATCACAGGCCACCATATAGCGTGCATGCAACGACTGCTCCTGCGCATCACGGGCGCAAACGGTGGCCTGTACGCTATCGCTTGATTGCTCAAACGCCGTCATCTCGGTGCCAAAATGTGCCGTCACATGGGGATAGCGGGCAAGTGCCTTGCGCAACACGGCCTCAAACGCTGGTTGTTCAAAGGCGTTCCGCTTGTCAAAGCCATAGTCTTTGCCGGTTGGCATCACGCTGGCAAATGCTTTGCCTGATGGTCCGCGGTAGATCGACCCATAGCCCTGCACGCTGATCGCCGCGATCTCACCGGCCAAACCAGCAGCCTGAAGTGCCCGCATGGCTTCGTCATCAATCGACACCGCACGCGGGTCTTGCACGGTGTCGTCATGGGTCTCTACAAGGGTGGTGCTCACCCCCATAGCACCAAGAAGATTTGCCAACAGCAGGCCCGTTGGCCCTGCCCCGACAACCAAAACGTCGGTTTTTATGGCCTCTTCTGCTGTCATGCAGCGGTTTCAGCCACGACAGGATTGCGCAAAATACCCAGCGCCCCGATCTCAACCTCGACCGTATCACCGGGCACCATATAGACCGGCGGATCCCTTTTGTCGCCGACCCCACCGGGGGTTCCCGACACGATCACATCGCCCGGTGCCAGAGGCGTAAATTGCGATACATAGGCGATCAACTGCTCGACCGGGAAAATCAAATCGGCCAGCGTGGCTTCTTGCATGACGCGGCCGTTAAGACGGGTCTGGATCGGCAGGGCGCGGTAATCGCCAACTTCTTGAGGAGTGACCAGATAAGGCCCAAAAGCGCCAGTACCGGGAAAGTTTTTACCGGGGGTGAACTGGGATGTGTGACGCTGCCAATTGCGCACGCTGCCCTCATTGTAACAGGCGTAACCCGCGACATGGCCCAGCGCATCTGTCTCAGCGATATTGCGCCCTGCACGCCCGATGATCACCGCCATCTCCCCCTCATAATCAAAGCGCTCAGTCACATTGGGTTTGACCAGCGGTTGTCCATGTCCAACCTGCGTGTCGGAAAACCGGGTAAAGATCGTGGGATTATCCACATCAGGGCGACCGGTTTCTTCCTTGTGTTTTTGATAGTTCAAACCAATACACAGAATTTTGGCAGGGTCCGGTATCACCGGCAACAAGGTCAGGTCAGACCACCCCAGTTCGGCCCCACGGCCTTTGGCATAGGGGCCCGCCAGCGCCAATATATCAGCGCAAATCGCCTGCCTCAGAGTGGTGACACCAACGTCCAAGCGGCCCGCCAATTCAACAATGCCACCGTCGACAACCAGCCCAAATCCGCTGTATCCACAGCGTGTATAACTTACAAATTTCATGCGTTTATTTCCATTGCGTTCAAGAGCGCATTATCGCGCGGCCCCATTTATTTAAAGTACGCGGGTGCTGGGGCCAATCCACCACACCACGATCATAGATCACTTCTAATTCGGCCGACACCTCAATCCAGTTTCCATCTGGATCCGTTATAAAAACAAACAGATTATTGCCCGGACCATGCCGCCCCGGCCCCCAGTCCAGTTGAATATCATGGCTGGCAAAATGATCACACCAGTCGCGAATATAACCCCAGTCGCCAGCCTCATATGAATGGTGGTCCACGCCGTTACGATCAGACTGAAAACACGCCAGCGTGTGATGTTCATGGTTTGAGGTCAAAAACGCCGTCGCCAAGGTACCATCATCATGCAGCACCCGGTCTGTCAGCAAAAACCCCAGCCTGTCTTGATAAAAGGCGACAAACGCCTCGACGTCTGAAGCGGCAAATGTCAAATGTTGTACCGGTCCGGGAAGACCTGTGCGATTATTTTGCACAGGCTCGGCAAGGCCAAAGCAAACGGTCTGACCACTGGGGTCGTACAGTGCGAAAGCACCGGGTTGAAAATAGGGCGACGGGCTATTCAAAACTTCAAGATTTTCTTGCTGCGCCCTGAGCCGCAGCGCTACCAGCCCCGCCTGATCACGACAGGCAAAACCGGCATAGGCCAGTTGCTTGTCGGTGCCAGCCACCACAATCATCCGCCGCCCCGGCCCTTCACAACGCCATTCACTGTGGGACAGCTGCGTCACCTCCATATCCATAGCATTGCCATAAAACGCCGCCAGACGTGCCGGTTTAGAACTTTCAAACGCCAAATGATGCAGATACGCACCCGCCTGAACTGCAGTCTTGCCCATCACCATCCCTGCCATATCACCGGCTTCATAGTCTCATATTATTATTATTTTGCAATCGGCTTGTTTCACAATTTTCCAAACAAACAACTGTAATAGCGCACGACCTGCCCGCACGCCTTCACCGCGCAAAATCTGGTCAGGCCCACACTTAATAAGATGTCGATCACCCCCCAGTTGCACCCGACAACTGCAATTGATACGCGCGCCACCCATCGCACCCGCACCGCGCCTGACATCAGCCGAGCGGCGAGGGGAATTCTAGACCCGCCAGGGCAGTAATTTCTGCATCTGACACAGCAGTTGCCAAAATATAGCGATCAGGCCGGACCAAAACCGCGTTGACCTGCAAGGCTGACAGTATCGCGTCCAACGCGGGTTCGCTTTGTGCATCCATAAAGACCGGCCCCACAGCAGACTTAGGCTCAGATGCGCACCCCGCGGCGGGTAAAGACGCGCGGCTGATCATAACCGGCCGATACCCGCACAGATCGTCCATCCGTCGACCACCCGCCAACAGGGGCTGACCAAACAAGCGGCCAGTATGGCGCCCCGGTGCAAACCCAAAACACGCCGCCGCCGCGCCGCCAAGACCCGGCGCAATCGAAGCCATCTTTGGGCTTTTATCTGCTGGTTCTCCAGCCCGTGCCGGCCCACTGTCGCCGTCAATTGAATTAATCAGATGTCCCAGTTTAATCGCCGTCTCTATGTAGGCGCGCATGTGCGGGCTGCGTTCTTGGCCATAACTGTCCAGCAATCCAGACGCGCCGCGTCCTTTGAGCGTCAGCGCCAGCTTCCACGCCAGATTTGCCGCATCACGAATACCCGAACACATGCCTTGCCCCATAAAGGGCGGGGTCAGATGCGCCGCATCTCCGGCCAGCAACAACCGGTCTTTGCGCCATGTTTCAGCCAGCGATGATTCGAAAGTGTAGACCACGCTGCGTTCGATCTGCGCATCTTTGGGGGTGATCCAGCGCGATAAAAACTGCCAGACCCTGTCGGGATCAGTCATCTGGGCGGCGGTTTCGCCCGCCTGCATTGTAATTTCCCATCGCCTGCGATTTTGCGGACTGCGGCAATAGGTCATTGGCCGCTGGTCATCACAAAACTGCACCGAATGATCACCAAGCTCTGGCATCTCACGGTGCAACAAAACATCAACCACCAGCCAGCTTTGCCGAAAGCCGAGGTCCTCCATGGCCACGCCCATCGCCTGCCGCACCGCAGAACGCGCGCCGTCACAACCTACGACATAAGACGCGGTCATGCGTGATGTCAGACCGCTATCACCCGCGTGACACTGCAACGATACATGATCAGGGTTCGGCCCGAGCCACTGCAATTCGGTATCGGTTTTCACGGTAATGTTAGGATGGGTCTGCACCGTTTGTCGCAGCAAAGCCTCAAGGTCAGGTTGATGAAAGCGGTAGCTGGCGTTCCAGCCGTGGTACGTGGTCTCTTGCGGCCGCGGCCAATCCAGCAACAGGCTGCCATTGCCATCTACAAACCGCATACCAGGGTTCAGGCGGATTTTTTGACGTAACGCATCCGCTATGCCAATGGTTTGAAAGACCCGCATGGTTTCATCATCAAAATGCACCGCCCGGGGCAGCGGATAAATACCGCGCTCACGTTCAATCACCAGCACCTGCAGACCGCAAAGCGCCAACAGCTTGGCCAGGACTGCACCGGTCGGCCCATAACCAATAACGGCGACATCATAATGCGCTATCGCGGTCAAATTGCCAGAGATGCCCTGCGCCACCCTTTCACCTGCGCTGTAATTCTTGATAGAGCCACGGGCAATCTATCATCGGCGGAGTGCGCAGGCCTTCTGCGGCATTATTCAGTCGCATATCACGAAACTTGCTGCGCTCTTGTTCGGATAAATAAAGTCGCTCATGGCCCCAAAAACTGGGTCCAACCGAGGTTTCATGTGGCTCCCAGGTTTGTGGATCAATCACCCGTCCGCCCCAGCCATTTTCAACGAAAAACCCCGATGGCGAATGCGCGTAAAAGCTGGTCATATAATCATTGGTATGGCGCCCCAACGTATAGGCGACCCGACCCGGGTCAAGCTGTGCCAAATCGAACCCCTGCCCGACATCATCCAAGTTTTGATATTCGACCATAAAGTGATGGAACCCCACCTTACCCGACCCGACTAACGCAAAGCTGTGATGGCGCTGGTTGACATGGAAAAAATACAGTGGCACCGGCGCAAGGCCATAATCGCTGAGATTAAAATCCAAGACATCCCGATAGAAAGGCAACATTTTATTTATGTTATCGACATGCAAAACCACATGGCCCATCCCGACAGGCCCGGTTTGAAACCCCGAGATCGGCCGTCCCGGCACAAAGGGCTCTGCGCTGGACATCGGGCGCCAGACCAATTCGATCCGGTTGCCCGCAGGATCGTGAAAAAACACAATATCCTCGACAAACCGCCGGTCGGCAAGTTCTGGTGAGCCATATGTTGCCCTATAGCCTGCAGCATCCAGACGCGTCGCATAATACTCTAGATCATGACGGTCTTCGACTTCCCACCCCATGAAAGCCAGCGTCTCACCTGGCTCGTCAGACACCACCAAGCGCTGTTTGCGGTCGTCCATTCTGAATGCCATCGTTTTGCCAGCGCGGTCCACCTCCTGCATGCCCAGCAGACCACCAGCAAAGGCGCTCCAATCGTCGCGACGATCCGAGCGGACACCAAGATAGCCAAGCGCTGTGATTGCCATTCATATTCTCTCAGTTGTCATGTTCAGGTGTCTCTGGCCCCAGACCACATTCTGCTCTCTAAAAAGCCTTCACCACCGTCGCCAGTTATCCCCAAAGCCAGCGATAAAGACATTCCCAAAGACATAAACTATCCAAACTATGTCGCAACCCCGTGCCTGCCGCAAGGGAGATCGTCACAGACCCGCCCTCAAATTATGTTATGGGCGCTGGTAAGCCGTGCGCCCTTCGCAAAATATTGACCGAGTAAAACAGGCTTTGGCCGCCCTTTGGGGCCCTTAGGCCAGAGCAATGCAGCCACATCTACTCGGCAGGTTGCGACAGGTGCCCCTTACCGCATCGCAACGGCAGCAGTCTAGCGCTCGCCCAGTGAGTCAACCGATTTCAGAAGCGCTTGCGCTGTGATCAATGCGGTCCCTGTGGCAATACAGATTTGTGGCAGCAGCATCCATTCAAGTGTCCAGTTGGTACCCGAACGCTCTTGTTCATGCAGCGCGCATTGTTGCAGACCCGCATGTAATGTCGATACAAATCGCGCCAAGGCCAGCAGCACTTCGGCCTTGATCGGGTTTTTCTTATGCGCCATGGCCGACGAACCGCCCGACTTGGCCAGCGCAATCTCGGACCGCTCATCTTGCGCCATCAGCATTATATCAAGCCCAATTTTGCCCAGCGCAGTGGCTAGTTTGGTCAACCAAAAACTATAGTTCAACACCCGGCTGCGATCGGTATGCCATGCGGTGCGGGGGTCAAGCAGGCCCAGACGCTCTGCCAAAAGGCCCCTTACTTCGGGGGCTTTTGCGCCCAATTGATCCAAAGTTCCCACAGGCCCACCAAATTGCAGCGCCTGAACGGCAGCCTGAACTTGCCCGAAATCATCAGATAGATCCAACAGCGGCGTGCGCCAGCGGTCAATCCGGTGGCTGACCAAGATCGGCAGGGCCGATTGCATGCGGGTGCGCGCCATCATCTGACGCGGTCCAAAACGCTGGTCCAAATGTGCCAAAGACGCACAGACATTCGAAAGCCGGGGCGCAAAAATCTGGTTCACCTGTTGCAGACGCAAGGTCAAGCTGGTGTCGATTACATCCTGACTTGTGGCTCCAAAATGCAGATATTTGGACGCCTCCGTGCCGATGGCCTCGCGCAGTTGCCTGATCAGATCGGGTACCGCCATACCATCACGCGAGATGCCCGCGTTAAGACGCCCCATATCGGGTCGGAATTCTCTGCAAGCCGCAATAATCTGTTGTGCGAGCCCCGTTGAGAAAACGCCAGCCTCTGCCTCTGCCTCTGCCAGAGCTGCCTCAAAATCCAGCATCGCCGCGAGATCTGCATCAGCCGAGAACAGCCCCGCCACTTCAGGATCGCTCAAAAGGGTAGAAGACCACGCAGAGTTCAATACGGTATACGACATGTCCCCCCCTTAAAGATCAAAAAATACAGTCTCGTTTTCGCCCTGAAGCCTTACGTTGAACACATAGGCATCGCCCCGTTGAGACGCAATCAAAGTCTGCCTGCGCATGGGGTCTATCGCAGCAAGAACCGGATCTGCGCTGTTATCCTCATCGGCAAAATAAATCCGCGTATGCAGCCCAAGATTGATCCCACGGGCAACAATCCAGATAGAAATATGCGGGCTTTGCGGGCCACCAGAGGTTTGGATACAGCCAGGTTTGATCGTCCGAAAGGTGAATACGCCGGTGGTCAGATCACAGGCCTGCCGCGCCCAGCCTGAAAACGAAGCACCCGCTGTGGGGTACCGTCCCTGAGCATCCGCCTGCCAGCTCTCGACCATCGCATCGGTGATCAGTTCACCGGCGCCATCACAGATTTGTCCGGCTATGGTGATCCGCTCCCCCGGCACATCTGCCCCCTGCAGAGCACCACCCAAGTCAGCGTCAGGACCAGCACCAAGATCAGCGCTATATATACCCTGAACACCGACAAAATTAGGTGTGCAACCAATATGAACATAGGGGCCAGCCGTCTGCGACGGGCTTTCTTTATAGCGTCTGGGAGGCCGCATCAATTGCCCTCCGGTCTGTTTTCAAACAGGGTTGACTGCCGTCCCCGCAACACAAGATCAAACCGGTAGGCCAGATGATCCATGCTGACCGCCCGACCCATATCCAGCTTAGCGATGAGTTGGTCGATCGACTGCGGGTCTTTCACCGTCTGGACAATGGGACAGAGCGCGATGAGCGGATCGCCTTCGAAATACATCTGGGTAATCAAACGCTGCGCAAAGGCATGTCCGAACACTGAGAAATGAATATGCATCGGGCGCCAGGCATTCACATGATTGGGCCAAGGATAGGCTCCAGGCTGAATGGTGAAAAATTGATACCGGCCCTGTGCATCCGTGACTGTGCGCCCGCAACCGGCAAAATTAGGATCGAGCGGCGCAAGATAACCATCGTTTTTATGCCGGTATCGCCCACCAGCATTGGCTTGCCATACCTCAAGCAACGCCCCCGGCACACCTTTACCGTTTTCATCTAAGACGCACCCATGCACCAAAATACGCGGGCCCAAAGCGCTTTGATTGGGCGCTGCGGCGTTGATCACGAGATTCGCGTCCAGCTCGCCCAGCTTATCGTGGCCGAAAACCGGCCCTGTTACGTCCCTGACGGTCTCAGGTAGTCGCAAAAGTGGCTGACACGGCGCGCGTAATCGCGATGATTTATACGCCGGTGTCAATGCCTCTGGCTGCCCGCTATAATCGCGATCAAGCAGGCGAGACGCATGGTCACTCATTGTCAGCTCGCGGCGGTTGCGGTTCAACAAACACGGCCTTGGCAAGTTTGATCGCGTGGTTGGCCGCCGGTACTCCGGCATAGATGGCAACATGCATCAATGCCTCGCGAATATCTTCGCGGCTCGCGCCGGTATTGGATGCCGCGCGCACATGCATCGAAAACTCTTCGTCCTGACCCAAACCCGCCAGCAGCGCCAGCGTGATCAGCGACCGTTCGCGCGGTGTCAGCCCCGCGCCCGACCAGACGTGACCCCAGGCCGCCTCAACGATCAACTGTTGAAACGGCGCGTCAAAATCGGTTTTGGAGGCCTCAGCGCGATCGACATGGGCCTCACCCAGAACCGCACGCCGGGTTTTCATACCCTGAATATATGTGTCGTTGCTGTCATCCCTCATGCGTCTGTCTCCCTTGCGAACGCCCCGCAGAGCCCCCAACAGTCATTCGGGCATCGGCCAATGACTACGGCTTAATACACCCAAACCTTCCACCAAACCAGTGGTATGGTGAGATGCAGGCACCCGCCTCACATCTGCAGCGGCAGGCCAACATAGTTTTCGGCAATGGAACGGCACGCGCTTTCCGATTGGGTCAGATACTCAAACTCCGCGACTTGCATCTTGCGCTCAAACGGCGTTGCGTCCGGGAACTGATGCAACAGTTGCGACATATACCAAGAAAAGCGCTCAACCTTCCAAACCCGCTTGAGACATATCTCCGAATAGCGCTCCAAATACTCGGTGCGTCCCTGTTGGTAGGCCTGTGTCAGCGCACGGGCCAGCACCCGCACATCGGCCACTGCAAGGTTCAGTCCCTTGGCCCCTGTTGGCGGCACGATATGGGCTGCATCCCCAGCCAAAAACAACGCCCCATAGCGCATCGGCTCGGCCACAAATGACCTGAGAGGCGCGATGCTTTTCTCAATAGATGACCCACGCTGAAGCTGGCACGCCGTCTCGGGGCCAAGCCGCTTTTCCAGTTCGTCATAAAACCGGTCGTCCGGCCAATTTTCAATTTTGTCATCCAGGGCACATTGCAGATAATATCGGCTTCGCGTCACGGACCGCATCGAGCACAGGGCAAAGCCCCTCGCGCCATTGGCATAGATTAACTCATCCGCAATCGGTGGGCGGTCAACCAGAACCCCCAACCAGCCAAACGGATAGACCCGCTCATAGGTTTTCAGCACGTCCGCAGGGATCGTCTGGCGGGCAACTCCATGAAACCCGTCGCACCCCGCGACATAGTCACATTCAAGCACATGCGCTGTCCCGGCCTGTTCGTAACTCACACGCGGCGCAGAGGATGTTACGTTGTCGATCCGCACATTGCTGGCGCTAAAGACAATCTGTGCGCCACTGTCTAGGCGCTGTGCGATTAAATCTTTGGTCAGTTCAGTCTGGCCGTAGACCATGACCTTTTTATCGACCAAACCCGCCAGATCAATGCGGTGGCGGTGGCCGTCAAAGCACATCTCAAAGCCGGAATGCACCATTCCCTCACGGTCCATCCGTGCGCCGACACCCGCCGCACGCAGCGCCTCGACCGTGCCCCACTCAAGCACCCCGGCACGAATTCGGGCCTCAATATGAGATCTGCTTTGGCGATCAATCACCACAGCGTCGATGCCAACCTTGCGCAGGAGTTCCGACAATAAAAGGCCCGCAGGACCAGATCCGATAATTGCCACCTGAGTGCGCATTTTTTGCGACATTTTAATCCCTTACCCCAATAGGACCCACATGTTGGCACCAGTACTTTTTGGCGCGGGTTGACCCGCTAACTGCCGGTGTGAACCTAGCACGCACGTTTAAAATTCAAAGCCCCTAATCGCCCGCAGTTCAAACCCGTTGTCATGCGGGCTGCTGAACCCTTTAGCATATCAGCCACGAGCGGGGATGCCCTTCGACAAATCACTACCAAACCGAGACAGTAGGTGACGTCATAGACCCGCCGCTTACGAAATAGATTATTTATTAAGAGGATGTAATTCACCGGCGTCTCAAACTGGATCACGGCCTACGCAAAACTTGCAATGCCCATGCGACAGAAATTAACAGAGCATGTCTTTGAGACCTGCGGCTTCCAAACACTGTTTCTAATTTGGAAAAACATCTTACCTTTTGCACCACTGCAGTGATGCTGCGCTTATTTTGGAGCTTCGAGAAAAGTAATCCGATCATCGGTCTTACATCGCAGCCACGCAAGGTCGCGTTCATAAGCCTCAAACAGCATCCCCAAACCAGTGTCAGAAAACATATTCAATTTCCGCCCTTCGCCCTTTTCTGCCAATCTCGCAATACCGATACTGTCGCCCCGACCCTCCAAAATCTCTTTCAAATTTTTGATCGTTTTGGAACGGTTAAGTATCTGGTGTTTTTGTTCTAAATGCGAGAGATCCTGCCAACCGCTAACCTCGGCCAGTTGTACAATAGGCTTGGCCGTGAGCGCACCAAACTCAACAACTTTCACTTTAGCCTTTGGAAAAGCATCGCAGACCGCTTGTATGACCGTGCGCCAACCACCAGCACTGTTATAGGCAATGCAATCGAGCTGCATGGCCGATGGCGGGCGCCGAAAGTGACGGATGGCAAAGGACAAACAAGAATTCCACCATACGTCAAGCGGCCGGATGGAAATATAGAAAACATCCACCTGTTCGAAGGCGGGTTGCAACCTCTCCAAACTGCTCTGAATATTTGGATAGATACTCATGGTGTCTACGTTGCTACGTATATTGCCCAGTATGTTCTCTTCACTTAAGATGACCCTGCGCCCTGCACGACGTTCGCTATCCAGCGTGGAACGGAGCTTTTGCGCCGCTGTCTGGGCTTTTCTGGATCGCCAAAGCGTCACTTGCGAGCGGTGGATCATAAGCCCTTTAAAATCGCCGTTGCGGATCTGTTCAGGTCCCAAAAAACATATCCCACGCTCTGATAGCCTTTGCCGGTTATCCGCGAGTGTCTTTTGAAACAAAGTTGTTGCAGTACGATGCGCTCCCAAATGTACAACAATCAAAATAGCGCTCCAGTTTTAAAAAATAGCACGTCGAAATCAATAAATACGTCAGTTTCCTTTAACGGCTATGGATAAGGTCCCTATAATTTTTTGCAATACGTAAAAAATACCACTTTTGGTGACATTTTCGGGTTGAGCCAGCCCATTCAGGACCTGAGTGTTCATCTTTGAACATACTGCTGGTAACCACGGTATTTCAGCGCGAAACCTCGGGCCAGGTTCATCCCTGATGCACGATAGAGTTTAGCAAGCAAACGTTAACAAAATTGGCATAAAAAAGCCGACAGGATGAAACTGCGGTCATTTACGCCAGAATACATCAATTATTCGTAGGACGTTTCTTGCCGCTTGCGCGAAGACCGGCGTACCGACCCAAAACCCTCAGACCGTTCAAAATCACCAAAATCCCCACCCCTTACCACTGGGGCGCGAAAATTCAGCCCTTTAATAAAAGTAAACACAGCGTACATTTCAAAACCTTGCACTCATTTTAATTTAATGACCCCACCTGTGGGTCAGTTTACTTTATCAAAGGTGAAGGCCAGCCATTTTCGGAGAACGCAATGGTATTTTTCCATGCTGACGGCAATCGAAGCTTGCCTGTAAAATGGCACTATTGTAAAATGAGGCATTAGTGCAATTCCCGAAGCTTCATGCACCCGCATGATGGCTGCCTTTGTAAGACCCTATATTAATAATCAGATGATAGATAATCCTAGGTAAAATAGAAATGCCAAACCATACCAAAGCACCCTTCGCCATTGAGCGCAGCACCAAATGAATTTTGTGAACTTCTGCATATTTGCTGTTGTCATGCTGACCACTGGCTGCGCAATACACCCAAAAACTGGGGCACCCGCTGCGTCATCGTTAGAGGTTGCACTCCTCGCAGATAGCATTCAATCACTGGGGCTAAAGGTAGACCCACAAGAGGCCAAAACTGCGGCAGAAGCGGCGTTTGTGCACGCGCAACACCTGTCTGTTCAGTATCAGGTCACGGACGCTCCGCTGATTCACAACACCAAAGTCAATCTGGGACTACGCACCCGCGGTCTGTGTTGGCACTGGGCCCGCGATATGGCAGCCCGACTAAACCAGGCAGGTTTCAAAACGCTGGATTTACACATGGCCCGATCCAAACCTGAGAGTTTTCGCATTGGACACAGTACCTTAATCATTAGTGCAAAGGGCGACAAACATACGGACGGCATTGTTCTTGACCCATGGCGCTATGGCGGCAAGGTCTTTTGGAGCGCCACAGAGGCAGACAGTAAGTATATTTGGCTTTTAGAGATTTAGGCTGTATCGGACCCATCCATAAAAACCAGCACCATGGACCTTAAACCACCAGCCCCGAGTAAAAACACGACCACTGTCGTCGGAAAACAGACTTAAAACCCACCACGAACAAAAAAACCCGGCCCCACTGGGACCGAGCCAAAAACTTATAAAATACGGTACTGAAAAATACATTTACATGCCCCAACACACGGGGAGAGATATTACTCAAGAGTACTA
>DDEJ01000136.1:3158-5408 GCA_002336405.1 Rhodobacteraceae bacterium UBA1957 | reverse complement strand
GCATTTGTATGATACGGTCAAAGGCTCTGACTGGCTGGGTGATACCGATGCGATGGAATATCTTGCCCGCGAGGCGCCCAAAGCGGTCTATGAATTAGAACATTATGGCGTGCCGTTTTCGCGCACTGAAGATGGGAAAATCTATCAAAGGCCCTTTGGTGGACACACCACAGAATTTGGTGAAGGTCCGCCGGTGCAGCGCACTTGTGCTGCTGCAGACCGGACCGGACACGCAATTTTGCACACGCTTTATGGGCAGTCCCTGAAAAACAATGCTGAATTTTACATCGAGTACTTTGCCATCGATCTGGTAATGTCGGATGATGGGGTTTGTCAGGGTGTCATGTGCTGGAAACTGGATGACGGCACGCTGCACCTGTTTGCGGCAAAAATGGTGGTTTTGGCAACTGGTGGCTGTGGCCGGGCTTATTTTTCTGCAACCTCAGCGCATACCTGCACCGGCGATGGTGGCGGTATGGCGGCGCGCGTCGGTTTGCCGTTACAAGATATGGAGTTTGTGCAATTTCACCCGACCGGTATCTACGGTGCTGGGTGTTTGATCACAGAAGGCGCGCGCGGTGAGGGCGGGTATCTAACAAATTCCGAAGGCGAGCGGTTCATGGAACGCTACGCCCCAACCTATAAAGATCTGGCCAGCCGCGACGTTGTCTCGCGCTGTATGACCATGGAAATTCGCGAAGGGCGCGGAATTGGCGCTGAGGGGGATCATATCCATTTGAACCTCAGTCATTTGCCGCCTGAGGCCTTGGCCGAACGACTGCCGGGCATTTCTGAATCAGCCCGGGTGTTTGCTGGCGTTGATGTGACCAAAGAACCGATCCCAGTTTTGCCAACGGTACATTATAATATGGGCGGTATTCCAACCAATTATTGGGGCGAAGTTCTGGCCCCAACCAAAGATAATCCCGACGGCATCTCCCCCGGCCTGATGGCAGTGGGTGAGGCGGGGTGCGCTTCGGTGCACGGTGCCAACCGTTTGGGATCAAACTCACTGATTGATTTGGTGGTCTTCGGTCGCGCCGCAGCCATTCGCGCCGCCGAGGTGGTGGATCCGAAAACGGCTGTTCCAACACCAAGTCAACGGGCCATCCAAGGTGTACTGTCGCGCTTTGACGGTATCCGCTATGCCAAGGGTCATGTGCCAACGGCCGATTTGCGGCTTGAGATGCAAAAGACCATGCAGGCAGATGCTGCGGTTTTCCGCACCGATGCGACGCTTGAAGAGGGCCGTGAAAAGATGGTTTCGGTCTCCGGAAAACTGTCTGATTTGCAAGTGACGGATCGCTCACTGATATGGAATTCGGATTTAATGGAAACGCTTGAGCTGGAAAACCTAATGCCGAACGCGGTAGCCACAATTACCGCTGCGGCTGCGCGTAAAGAAAGCCGCGGCGCGCACGCGCATGAAGATTACCCCGACCGCGACGATGTCAACTGGCGCAAGCATTCGTTGGTTTGGTTTAAGGGCCAAGCCGCAAGCATGGGCTACCGCGGCGTGCATTTGAATCCGCTGACCAGCCATAACGAGGGTGGAATAGACCTGAAGAAAATCGCCCCGAAGGCCCGGGTTTATTAAGGACAGACGACGATGGTACAATTGACACTGCCTAAAAACAGCCGAATGACCACTGGCAAAACCTGGCCCAAGCCCGAAGGGGCGACCAATCTGCGTAAATTCAGCATTTATCGCTGGAACCCGGATGATGGAAAAAACCCGCGTTTGGATACGTATTTCGTTGATATGGATACTTGCGGCCCAATGATTCTCGACGGGTTGATCAAGATCAAAAATGAAATCGACCCTACGCTGACATTCCGCCGGTCGTGTCGGGAAGGCATCTGTGGATCCTGTGCGATGAACATTGATGGTATAAATACCTTGGCCTGTTTGCATGGTATGGCCGAGGTGAAGGGCGATGTTAAAATTTATCCGTTGCCACATATGGAGGTGATTAAGGACCTTATACCGGACCTCACGCACTTTTATGCGCAGCACGCCTCGATCATGCCTTGGCTGGAAACCAAGACCAATCGGCCGGCAAAAGAATGGCGTCAATCGATCGATGATCGCAAGAAATTGGATGGTTTGTACGAATGTGTGATGTGCGCGTCCTGCTCTACTAGCTGTCCGTCGTATTGGTGGAATGGTGACCGCTATCTCGGGCCGGCAGCATTGCTGCACGCCTACCGCTGGATTATTGACAGCCGTGACGAATCTACTGGTCAGCG
>DDEJ01000136.1:1238-2756 GCA_002336405.1 Rhodobacteraceae bacterium UBA1957 | reverse complement strand
AGACTTGTCCCAAAGGGCTTAATCCTGCAAAAGCCATTGCCGAAATTAAGAAAATGATGGTGGAACGCACTGTCTGAGGACGGAGATAACCCGACCTCTGCGCCTTTGGATGCAGAGCAAAGGCGCTCTGTTGCGCCGGTTATCTGTTATCCCACACGCGGTTTGCCGAAGCCTGATATGGCGCTGTATCGGCGCGCCGCGTTGGGCGCCACTAGAATATCGCAAACCGTGGTGTCGCCGCGAGATGCGGCTTGTTTTCGGGTTGCTGCTGGTCAGATTTTTCGCATTTCCTCGCTTGAAGGATCGCAAGTTGGCGACCTTAATCTGTGGCAGGCCGATAACTTATTTGAACGGTTTTACTCTGGCAAAACCCGCGCCCTTCACGGGACCCATATCACCACCGGCCAGCGCATGTGGAGCAGTTTTCCTTATTTGCGCCCGATGGCGACAATCATTCATGACAGCCTGAACTGGTACGGGATCGATCGCTTTGGTGGCTCAGTGCATGATGTGATTGGCACGCGGTGCGACCCCTACACCAATGCGCTGTTGTCGGGGGGGCAGTACCACCAGTGTTGCCATTCCAATCTCACGAGGGCCTTGGCGGCTGAAACGGGCATGTCGCTGTCGCAGGCCGAACCACATGTGCATGATGTTCTCAACGTGTTCATGTGCACTGGCTTTACCCGCGATACCGGCCAGTATTTCATGAAGGCCAGCCCTGTCCGGCCCGGCGATTATCTTGAATTTTTTGCGGAAGTCGATCTGTTGGGGGCGCTTAGCGCCTGTCCGGGGGGTGATTGTTCGGCAAAGCACTCTAGCGATGCTGCCAAGTGTCATCCGTTGCTGATCGAGGTGTTCGCCCCAATTGAAGGCCGGCTGAACGGCTGGGCGCCGCCTGAGCTGAATTCTTATGATCAAAGTCACTCTGGCGGAAACTCGTGAATTTGGGGCCTGCGTTTCAGATAACAACGAGCCGCATCCGAGGTCTTGTGTCCCTTGGATGCTTGCCAGTGGCCTAGTCATTTCACGCGGTGAAGGCTGTCATCCGTCTGGAAAGGCTGCCGCCAAGGCGATTTCGATCATATCGCCAAAACTTTGCTCGCGTTGATCTGCAGGTAAAGCATCGCCAGTGATCAGATGATCGCTGACGGTAAGAACTGCAAGCGCACGCACGCTGTGGCGCGCTGCCAAGTTGTAGAGTTCAGCGGCCTCCATTTCGACGGCAAGGATGCCATGTCGGGTCATCTGCTCGTTCAAATCTGGGCGCTCGTCATAGAACACATCTGATGAATAGATCCCACCGACATGAAGCGGACTTGTGGTCTTTTCTGCCGCAGCCACCGCTGCGCGCAGCAGCGACCAGTCGGCGCAAGGGGCAAAATTCAACTCTTTAAAAATGCCTCTGGACGGTGTGGACAAGGTGCTAGCTGTCATCGCAATGATAATGTCACGCACGGCAATATTTTTTTGCATTGCGCCGCAAGAGCCGACCCGGATCAATGTCTTAGCGTCATA
>DDEJ01000136.1:0-838 GCA_002336405.1 Rhodobacteraceae bacterium UBA1957 | reverse complement strand
GTCACCGGGTGGGTGTTCCATAGCCCGGTAAAGCCGAGCATACCGCGCACATTATTAATTTGGCGAACTTCGGAAAGAAACGTCTCGGCTGCCCATCTGGCGCGGTAAGGGTCACCCGGCAGCAGGACGGTTTCAGCAATATCTCCGGTGTTGGCACCGATGTGAATGGTCATTAGGAAAGTCCTATCCGTCTAGCGGGTGTATTTTATAAATGGTGTCAGAGTTGCCACACGATCATAGAGCTGCCGAGCGGTTTGATTGAAGTCTTGGGTCAGCCAATAGACCGCTGGCGTGCCATTGGCATCGGCAGCCTTATAAACCGCTTCGATCAGCGCCCGGCCTATGCCCTGTCCACGACATTCAGGGACGGCATAGAGATCTTGCAGATAGCATACATTCTCACGCTTCCAGTTGTGTGGGTGATAGATATAATGCACCAGACCCACCGCACGGTTTTCTATCAAAGCCAGAAACGCGCTCTGGTTGGCGCGCTGTGGAGACAACAGCCGCTCAAAGGTGATATCATAGATATCTTCTGTCACGGCGCTATCGTAAAACTTTAGATAATCGTGCCACAGATACTGCCAATCGGGTTTGTCGCTCGCCTGTAAAGGCCGGATTGTGATTGCCATTTCTTCCCCGTCCTCTCAAAACGCCCTTCAGGGCTATGGATAAGGCATACCCTGCCTTGAGCGTCTGTGATAGGGGTAGCTGGGTTTGGGGGCTGGCTTTCTGCCTAGGTAAAGACCTCTGGATAACTACGGATACCCCGATTGATCAAAAAGCTGTATAATTTTGTTGATAGGATTAGGTGTTTTGGGGATCAAAATGTCTTGCG
>DDEJ01000006.1 GCA_002336405.1 Rhodobacteraceae bacterium UBA1957 | reverse complement strand
GGAACTCTTGTGAGAAACTCATTTATAGCGACCCTATAGAAATTCCCTTCAAACCTATGAAGGAACTGAAGCGCACGTCAGAAGTCTATATGGAATGTGCGGTCACCACGCTGCATACAGACAAACACTTGGCCCGATGATAAAAACCGCGGCAAAAAAATGCCGAAACATGTCTGAATGCACCCTGAAGCGCTACACCCAATTTGGAGATATCTCGCGCCTTTTACAGATCGTTGAACTGCTTTTCTTGCTTGGCGGTCCAAGTAACTGTTATGTCAAATCCGGTGTCACTTTGGGTATCAGTCTCAACCAATTCCTGCGCAAACAGCCAAGCGCGTTGCTTGCCTTGGGCAAACGTCAACGACAGCTGGCTTTTATGCGAGGCATCGCGCAGGGTTTTATCCAGCACCGCAAGCAAATCATCCAGCCCCTCGCCTGTCAGTGCAGAGAGCGTTAACACCCCGTCATCACGGGCAGCGCGAGTGCGCGTCGCCTCTGCGCTGTCAGGTGGCATCTGATCGATTTTGTTCCAAATCTCAAGCTGCGTGGTCTCTTTGCGCACCCCCAACCCGTCGAGGATCACCCGCACATCGTGCGCCTGATCTTCTGTGACCTCATGCGAAATATCGCGCACATGCAAGATTACATCGGCGGCAAGCACCTCTTCCAAGGTGGCGCGGAAAGCCGCTACAAGTTCCGTCGGCAAATCCGAGATGAACCCAACAGTGTCCGATAGGATAATGTCGAGACCATTATCCAGATTGACCGCCCGCATGGTGGGGTCCAACGTGGCGAATAGCATATCCTTGGCCATCACATCTGCGCCCGTCAACCGATTGAACAACGTAGATTTTCCAGCATTGGTATAGCCGACCAGCGCCACAATTGGATAGGGTACTTTCGCCCGCGCGGCCCGGTGCAAAGCGCGGGTTTTGACTACTTTGTCCAACTGCCGGCGCAAACGCACCAGTTGGTCGTCAATCGCTCGCCGGTCCGCCTCGATCTGGGTTTCCCCCGGCCCCCCCACAAAGCCCAAGCCCCCGCGCTGGCGCTCAAGGTGGGTCCAGGCCCGCACCAGACGAGTCCTTTGATAGCTAAGCGCAGCCATCTCAACTTGCAAAACCCCCTCGCGGGTGGCAGCACGATCCGAAAAGATTTCAAGGATCAGACCCGTCCGGTCGAGCAGCTTTACGTTCCATTCCTTTTCAAGATTTCGCTGTTGCACAGGCGTGACATTGGCATTGATCAAGACCAACTCAACGTCATTTTCCGCAAATCGCGCCTTTAGCTCTTGGATCTTGCCAGAGCCGAACAGCGTCCCTGCCCGAGTTTTGGGCAGCGGTACGATTTCACCACCACAGACCTCGATATTGCTCAGCGCCCCCGCCAGCGAGACCGCTTCGGCCAAAGCCGGCTCGGGGTTTCTCCGTCCGCGGTCAGATTTAAGGTCCGGGTGCAGTACCCAAGCCCGGGTAATAACCGGGTCGTGTTCCATCAATTGGCGTCTTCGCCTTCATATAAACTGATTGGCTGCGAGGGCATGATGGTTGAGATGGCATGTTTATACACAAGCTGAGATTGACCATCACGCCTCAGCAACACGCAAAAGTTGTCAAACCACGTAATCACGCCTTGTAACTTAACGCCGTTAATCAAGAATACTGTGACGGGTACTTTGGTTTTGCGAACGTGGTTTAAAAACGCGTCTTGAAGGTTTTGTCGATCTGTCGCCATGGGTTCTGCCTTTATTATTATTTCAGGCGTCGAAATTGACACCCTCACCACATGATCATTATGTGACCTGTGCGAAGGAGTTTCCAGCCTAAAAATTAAATCACCTGTAACTTCTCGAGAAAACGCCGGTCAATCTTGATCCATAGCTTCAAAAACCAAAGCAATTATCGCCAGTGTTTCGAGGCGACCAAACACCATTGCCACAC
This sequence comes from Rhodobacteraceae bacterium UBA1957, assembly GCA_002336405.1. Classification (GTDB taxonomy): domain Bacteria; phylum Pseudomonadota; class Alphaproteobacteria; order Rhodobacterales; family Rhodobacteraceae; genus CPC320. Next base: position 4,061 of record DDEJ01000006.1, on the reverse strand, counting down.
ACAGAACCGACTTTGCCTCGGTGGCCAATTCTGACAAAACAATCGGTGTTGTTGCGGCGAAGGTGATCAATGGCCCGGTCGTTGACAGGGCTGACACCGCAAGGATAAGCGCGTTTTCAAAACCGATACCCATCGCCGCAAGCAGGATGGCCACCAGCGCCAGTGACAGACCGAATAACATGAAAAATACCCACGCAATGAACGCACCTTTGCGGCGCAAACGCTGATTGCGCGCGGCCAGTCCACCCATCGAAGACGGGTGGACCAGTTGTTCAATCTCCCGCAAGCCATTGAGATAAAGCGCATAAACCCGCAACAATTTGACACCGCCTGCTGTGGTGGCAACGCCACCTCCCATTAGCGACAGCCCCATCAGCACCATGCCCGGCGAACCCAGGCCAGACCACGCGCGGGTGGCCGCCCAATCGGCGCTTTCAAACCCGGTGGTGGATAAAAAAGATAAAACTGTAAAGACAGCACCCCAAAATATCCGCAAAATATCCCCAAAAGAATAAAAGCTGTTCAGTGTCTCATCAGTGCCAAAATGTCTAAACATTAACAAAACGGGCACCCCAAGTACGAACAGAAGTCCCAAACGGAATTCCGGATCGCGATAAAACCGTCCCTTTGAGGTGGTTAAAGTATCATTTGAAAATGTCAGCCGACACAGCGCAAACAGCAAGAAGCACAAGATCAGCATCTCCCCCAACCGACCTGCTCCATTGTCAGCCAAGCCCCCAATCGGCGAAATACCACTGGTGGCCATCACTGACATCGCGTGGCAAAGCGCCACCATAGGGGCACTGCCCATCACTGTTAAGCCGACCCATAATACGGCTGTTAACCCGACATAAAGTGGCAAAAGGCGCAGCGTTGTGCGCATCAGTCTTTTCGAAGGATCCGCGATTTGCATTTGTGATAAGTGCGTATCACGCTGCCCTGGCTCAGCGGATGCTGTCACTTCAAACCCGCCCAGATTAAGCGGTGCCAGAACGGCTGCAGCAGCAATCCATACAATCAGACCACCAAACCACCCCACCTGCGCACGCCAAAGATGAACTGCACCGCCCAACCGGCTGTAATCATCATATAAAGTTGCACCTGTGGTGGTGATGGAACTGACCATTTCAAAATAGGCATTCATAAAACTGGTGGTTTCAACGGCCTCATAGAAGGGCACGGCTAGGATAAGGGGTAAAACCGTAAATGCCCCGAACAATGAGGCCAACTGCTGCAGACTGCTCTGACGGATTGTTCGGTTGGAAATAGCCACCATAATCATCAATGCCAGTATAAGCGTTAGCGTCCCTGAATAGAAAAAACTGCGCGCAATATGGTGATCACGTTGGTTCAAGGCATAGGATGCCGGCACATACATCGACACAGCCGACACCAGCGTGAGTAGTAAAAAAAGCGGTAGTTTGAACAAACGCATCAGCATCCGTCAGAAAAACTCGATGGAAACTTGCAGCAAAAGTTCAACCGCAGGAACGTCTTTGGATAGGGCGAAAATTGCGACAATATCGCCCTCATTTATCCGCAGACCTCCGGTGGGTTTATGCACTTCACCCTCTTTTAAAACCGCACCAATTAAAACACCTTCGGGAATGTCGATATCGCGGATTTTCTGCCCCGCAATCGGTGAAGTAGACATCACTTCAGCCTCAATGATCTCGGCTTCTGAATCACCCACAGAATAAACCCTACGGACCTGACCATGTCTTATATGGCGCAGGATTGAGCTAACTGTCGTTGTGCGTGGATTGATATAGGCATCAATTCCCAAGGGCTCCATCAACGGCACCAAAGAGGGATCATTGATCAGCGCAATAGCCAGCGGGCAACCCTCGGCCTTGGCCCGCACAGCCGCCAACAGGTTGGTTTTATCATCATCAGTCACCGCCAGAACCGCATCAGCACGGCTGATATTGGCCTCAGTCAAAAGCGCGATATCCAAACCATCACCGTTCAGCACGATTGTCCGCTCAAGCGCCTCGGCGGCCAACTCGGCCCGTGCACGGGATTTTTCGATCACCTTGGCGCGAATTCTATCCTTACCAGCCTCAAGACGCTGGGCCACCAACAAGCCGACATTACCAGACCCGATCACCACAACACGTTGGGTTTTTTGTTGGGTCTTACCAAAAGTTTCCATGGTGCGTGAGACATCGTCAATATGCACGAAGACATAGCAATCATCCCCAACAAACAACTGATCGCCAGCGTCGGGCGCAAACAGCGTCCCGTCCCGCCGTACGGCCACAACGATCGCCCGAAGCGTTGAAAACAGATCCGAAAGTTGCCGAAGTGGTGTGTTAACGACCGGACAGTCCTCTTCAATATGCAGGCCTAAAAGTTGCGCCTTGCTGTCTAGAAACGTCTCGGTGTCAAACACTGATCGGGCCAGCAGCCGTTTCAGCGCAGCCTCTGCGACTTCGCGCTCAGGACTGATGACCACATCAATTGGCATGTGATCACGGCGGTACAGATCAGAGTAAATCGGATCAAGATAGTTCTGTGACCTCAATCGGGCAATTTTGCGTTGGATCGCAAACACCGAATGCGCGACCTGACACGTCACCATGTTGACCTCATCCGAATAGGTTGCCGCGATAATCATATCCGCATCGCGCGCGCCGGCGCGATCAAGAACATCGGGATGAGACGCGAAGCCCGCCACACCCTGCACGTCCAGCGTATCGGTTGCCCGACGTACAAGGTCTGGATTGTTATCAACCACTGTCACATCATTTTTTTCGCCGGACAATTGCCGAGCAATCTGCCAGCCGACCTGCCCCGCGCCGCACACAATGACCTTCATTTTTCACCTCCGGACTGTTGATGCAAAGTCTGGACTGGCTTTGATATCAATAGAAAAGCCATCACATATGCACCAAACAATGCGCTTAAGTTGGTATTTCATCCTGTTCGTCACTTAACAGGGCCACGCGGGTGCCCGATTTCGACGTCGTCACCACGCCGAGCGATTTCAATTTCCGGTGCAGAGCGCTGCGTTCCATTCCTACAAAATGGGCCGTACGACTGATATTCCCACCAAAACGGTTGATCTGCGCCAGCAAATACTCACGTTCAAACGCCTCTCTTGCCTCGCGCAGCGGTAAGGTGACAAGATTGCCGGACAGGCCGACCTTGCCCTCGCCACCATTGGTGATTGCGGTCTCCGGCAATTCGTCTGCCGTGATCGGACCACAGGATTGACCCATCAACAACACCCGTTCAATCAAGTTTTTCAGTTGCCGGATATTGCCCGCCCAAACCATCGTTTGCAGAGCCCCGGCCGCCTCGTCGCTCAGCGCACGCAGTGCCAGACCTTGCAACTCGTGGTATTGCTCGATGAAATAGTCTGACAACAGCGGAATATCTTCGCGACGCTCTTCCAGCGACGGAACCGAAATCCCAACAACATTCAACCGGTGAAACAACTCACGGCGGAAATTGCCAGCCTCTATTTCTGCCTCAAGGTCAAGATTGGTCGATGACACCACTCTGAGATCAACTTCAACCCGGACCGTGCCGCCCACGCGTTCAAATTTTTGATCAACCAGAACCTTGAGAATTTTAGACTGGGTGGCAAATGGCAGATCCGCAACCTCATCAAAGAAAATAACGCCTCCGTTGGCCTGTTCTAAAAGCCCTTGCTGTATGGTGCCGTCTGGCTGTTCGCGACCAAACAGCATCTGCTCCATGACCTCTGGTTCGATGGTCGCACAGCTGACCGGTACAAAAGCTGCGCCAGCCCGATTCGAATTTTTGTGCAAATAGCGCGCAGCCACCTGTTTACCGGCGCCCGACGGCCCGGTCAGAAGTACCCGACTGTTAGATTTTGCCACCTTGTCCAACTGTGAAACCAAAGCGCGCACCGCCGCCGTCTCGCCAATTATTTCTGCAGAGCACATGTCACGCTTTTTTAAAGATAGGTTTTCGCGCCGCAGTTTTGCTGTTTCCATGGCGCGCTTAACAACCACCAGCAACTGGTCAATATTAAAAGGCTTTTCAATAAAATCATACGCGCCTTGTTTGATGGCGGCCACCGCAATTTC